>JAUVSA010000015.1 GCA_030597345.1 Bacillota bacterium | reverse complement strand
GTTGCTCCAGTCAGAGAGGCTGTCGCTGCTGGGCACTCTGGCAGCGGGAGTGACCTATGCCATCAACGGTCCTCTCTCCGCGATCTCGGAACGTGCGGGCCGGCTCCTGAAGCAGGAAGCGCTGGACCCGGAAGCGGTGCGAGAGGAAGTGACTGCAATTCGGAAACGGACCGCAGGAACGCAGGAGACACTGAGAGGCTTTCTCAAACTGTGTCGGCGTTCTGAGAGTCAGAGCATGCAGCCGCTCGACCTCAACGAGATCATGCAGCGAGCGCTGGCTGTCGTCCAGGGCGAGTTCCGGGCATCGGGGATCGAGATCATCGAGTCGAACGGCGACCTGCCACGCATCGATGGCCACGGCCCACAGCTCGAACAGGTATTTGTCGATGTGCTGCTCGAGGCCGCCGGGATTGCGCGAGACGGAGGCGCGCTGGCAGTGCTAACGGCCGCTCCAGAGAGCAACTGGGTTCGCGTGGGAATCGAAGCTCACAGGGCGCAATCAGACGCGGCAGAGGAGGATGGCGGCGCCGGGCAGGGGCCGCCGTATGTGGAGGGCTACGAAACGGATCTGAACATGGCTGCGGTCGAGCAGATCGTGCATGCCCATCGCGGAAGAATCGTAGCTGATGGCGAGGCAGGCGGCGGGACCAAGTTTGAGATATGGCTCCCCCTGTCTGCTCCCCGGTCGGAGATGGATTCCCAGGCAAGCGGTGCAGCAGCGGGGGCGCAGAGCGCCGTGGTGTAAACGGGATCTCCGACGCAATCGCAGCGTCGGCGGGCGGCCCGCCGGACCGAGATCTGCCACGGACGGCCTGCCGAGTTACGTCAGCCGCTGCCGGCACGCTCGGCAAGCGGGAAGAGGATCCGAACTCGCGCCACCTCGTCGAGCGCGTGACGTGCCCAGGACGGCAGAGGCGTGGTGGGGTCGGGGTCCAGCCTCGGCGCGGAGAGCGGCCGCCAGCCTTCGCCCAGATCAACCTCCACCAAGAACCGAGAGAGCAAACGCTGCTCCCAGTCCGGCCCGTACAAGTCCTCGGCGTGGTACTCGGGACGGAGATGCTGATAGAAGAGCGGCATCAGCCCCTCCCAGAGCGGCGATTCCTCTGGAACCGGGCCCACGATCATCCACTGAGTGAGGCGCCAGGCGAAGCCCATCTCCGGGCTGAGCGCGTGCCCGACGGGGACGATTTGAAAGGCTCCAAGGAAGCCCACTGGCGATGTGGACACATCTATCACGCCGGCGTGGTTTGCGCGAATGCGGCCCATGCTGGCATAGCGCGAGCCAGCGAATCGACCTATGCCGCGCACGGGACGGATGACCCATCCGAGAAACGTCTGTGATCCGTCTCCATAGTGGAGCGTGACCGCGCCACCTTCCTTGTTCTCGAAGACCGCGGCGAGGGGATAGCGGACCGGCCGGGCAACCACAATCACGAGCACGTCTCCGCGCGCAGGGACATAGCCATCCGTCAGAGGGCAGAGCGAGCCGTCGCCGGTCTGACGAAAGACTCGGCCTCCCACCAGGGGCGCCTCACCACCGCCGAAGATGCCGTCGCCGGCTGGGAGATCGGTGTAGATCGTCGAGCTGGGGCTCAGGAATGAGCGGTAGCCCGCCGGGGGCGCTAAGAACTCCCGCGGCAGGAGAGAGAACACCACCCCGCGGTCCTCCTCGGGGTTATGTCCGACATTGATGTGGATGGCGTTGACAGCAGTCGCTGCGACGTGCCCGGGAGACACCCATTTGGCGGCCGTGAAGGCACGCCGGTTGACCTGGGTCGTGTAGCGCAGCACGCGGCCGATGGCGCGCCAGGATCGGCCGGCATCCCGGCTGACGGCTATCCCGCCCCCGGCCTCATTCACGATGCGCAAGCGGAACATCTCTCGACGCATCTCTTGGGTGACGGCCGCACACGCAGGCGAAGCCAGGGGAGCGGCCACGAGGACCGCCGCGAGTGAGAGCACTATGGCAATGCTTGTCTTGATTGTCATCCGGGTGTCGCAGAATGCGAGCAAGGGTACAGGCAGACCGGTGGATTCTAGCAGAAGAGGGCCGGACGCGCCACCGATTGTCACAGGGTATGTGGCGACAGCGGACAGGACAAGCCCGAGGGAGAGAAGCCTGAGGCCCGGATGAGAGGTCCAGTGGTGGAGTGCCCCGACTCCTTTTCCTCTGGCTCTCTCCCTCGCGCGTTCAAAGGAATAGCAGCGACGTATTAGACGCGTCAGCACGGCCGAGAGTTCTCAGATAGGGAAGTTTTTTCGCGACTGACCGTGCTCCCCGGCCGCCGGGCCGGGCGGCCCGTGCTAGTCGCGATCTGCGAGGAGGCGGCCAACCAGCTCGATGTTGCGCCCGGCGGCATCGCGGAGCTTCTCAACCCGTGGCGTCAGTTGAGCGGACAGGCGGCTCCGCGATTCCCAGGTCTGGGAGATAACGTGGCCCAGCGCGTCCTCATCGAGCCTCGCAATGGAAGTGGCCGACTGAAGGCCCAGTTGACCCATCAACCCATCTACCTTCGGGTCATAGGAAATAGCCACCGGCGGGACGCCGCAGATGGCGGCGAACAGGAGCGCGTGCAGGCGCATTGCGATCACCAGCTCACAGCCCCCGATGACCGCGAGCAGGTCGCGGGCGGACATCTCGCCCGCGACCACTTGCGTCGCCGACGGCATCCCTGCCGACACGAGCGAGGCGAACTCGATGTCGCGCGTTCGCTGCATGGGTACCAGCACGGGGTCCAGCCCCAGGTGATCGCAGGCGGCACCGATGGCTCGGCCCAGGCGCGCCGCTAGATCTCTGCCTGTGCGGCGCTCCGGCGGCGGCCGAAGGGCAATCGCTGCAGCCGGCCGCTCCCCGCGGCGGAGGCCTGCCTTCTCCCAGGCACGATCCACCTCTTCCGCGGTCGGCCGCGGGAGGAGGAAGGCAAGGTCGGCCGTGACTTCGACCGGCCGCTCGAGGCCCAGCTCGCGGAGGGCCTCTGCCGAGGCCGCCTCCCGCACCGCTACCGCTTCGACGCGGGAGAGCTCGCGGCGGGCGAGCCCCCGCACGAAGCGGCGGCGGAGGGGACCGACGCCGTACCCAATACATGCAACAGGTAGGCCGGCTGCCCGCGCGAGGCGCATCACCCCGAGGTAGTAGAGGGGAGACCGCCAGCTGGTGAGATCCTGGAGAAGCCCGCCGCCCCCGCTGACCAGCAGGTCGCTCTGGTGTGATAATCGATATGCGGAGATGAGTCCGCGCGGCGCCGCGCGTGCGCCGTGCTCCGCCTCGGTGGCCGCGGGATCGCCCGAGAGAACGGTCAGCTCCACGGCCGGTGTGAGTCCGCGAAGTCCGGCGACGAGGCCGGCGAGGATGGCCTCATCTCCCGCGTTGCCGAACCCGTAGTAGCCGGATACCAGCACCCGCGGGGGACGGCTCATGGGGCGGCTTTGCGGGGCGGGCGATCGAGCAGCAGGCGCCACACGAGAATCGTCACTACGCCAACCGCAGCTCCGATCCAGAGCCCATGCCCGGTGCGAAGGAAGCTGACATACAAGGGGGTGTGAAGATGACAGAAGGTGTTGACGAGTGAGACCTGGCCCACACAGGCCAGCAGCGCGACGACCGGAAGCCACGCGCGACGACCGCGCAGAGAGAGCGCGACGGCCAGCATGAGAGCGGGATGCCCGAGCAGCAGCTCCTTGGTCCGAGGGCGGACCACCAGCAGTGACTCCAACAGCCCGCGCAGCTTCAATTCCGCCCCGGAGGGTATGACGAGCGGTTGATTGCCAGTCCGGGTCAAGGAGAAGACAATGGCGGCGAGGGCCGCAAATGCCACAGCCGCTTCTATCACCAGGATGGGCCGCCCGAGGAACTGCGTCACTCGCAGACGGGCCCGCCTCCACCACAGCGAGAGCGGCTCGGCGCGGCCCGGCAGGTCCGCGATGACGGCTGCAGCAACTAGCGCGAGGGGAACAAGATAGGCGATCTTCACACCCGCGAAACGGTCGATCCCGTTCAGATACCCCACCCGTGAGTATAGACCGACGATCAGCAGCGCCCCGCCGACCGACACCGCGGAGGCGGCCGCCAGCCCGAACAGGGAAGCGCCCAGCAGCAGACTAACCGGGAGGCGTGTGCCCGAGCCGCGCGCGGCCTGAAGGAGCCACACCAGAGCCAGCGTGGGGAAGACCACCGCTGTCGCCAGCCCCCCGAGAGGCACGACCAGGTTCGGTCGGGCCGTGCCGACCGCAACACCGGCGGCGAGGAGGATCGCGAATGTCCCCCATGCCCAGCCAAAGGGAATCGGCGCCAGTCTCCGCAGCAAGAGGAGGAGAGCGGCTGGCAGGCCCAGCGCCACGAGCAGGCGCAGCGATCTCGGCGGATAGCCCCTGGGGGCACGGAAAGGAGCGGGCGGGCCGATTCGGAAGCCCTCCGCCCGGAGTGCATCGGCAATGCGCTTGAGGTAGGCCACGTTCACGGCCGCCGGGTCCCGGCTGGACCTGAGCAGCAGGCGAACGTAGCAGGCGCGGATATTGCGTTCTCGCACGGCACGGGCAAACCGCGGCACGGCGACGTCGGGAGAGATGGTCAGCATATCGGAGTCGCTGATGCTGTGCACCCTCACCACTCTGTCTCGGAGCAGCCTGGCGAGGGTGTCATCGCCCTGCTGTCCGGCCATCTCGACATATCCGTAGAGGAGGTCGTGGCGGCGGAAGGCCTCGGCTGTCTCTCTGAGCAAACCATCATAGCCGAGGACCTCTTCCTCTCCAAAGACCACAAGTCGCGCTCCCGCCGCCTGCGCCTCGGCCGCCGCGGCCTGAACGGCGCCCGGAGATGATGCTGGGAAGTTGAGCAGTCGAGCCACCACCGGCAGGCCGGCGCCGCGGGCAGCGCGCAAATCCTCCGGACGCAGGAGCACCGGCACCGTGTCGAGCTGGTCCATCCCCACATCCAGGCTGAGCACGAAGGGGGCCTCACTTGCCGCGGCCCGCACGTGGGGGAGTCGGGCCTTCATCGCCTCCCGCAGCACAGGGCCCAGCTCCCGGTCGCGGGTCGCCAGGTTGGTGCGCCCGGAGACGGACATCGCGAGGAGACGGCCCGACCGGACCAATTCCCCCACCGTGATCTCGCGCACGGCCAGTGCGCTCGCCCCTGCTTCACGGAGAGCGGCAAGGAAGTCGGGCATCGGCAGGCCGGCGGCAGCGGCCGCGGTGCGCGCGTCATCGCTGTCGACGATCAGCGCGACCGTCCGGTTGCCCCGCTCGATGCGATCTCGCATCAGAGCGAGGAAGACAGCGGCGGCCAGCGCCGCGAGCACGAGGAGTAGAAAGACCTTGTCCGAGCGGTCGAAGCTCGACTGGCGGTCCAAGATCGACCTCCTGCCTGGCGTAAGTCGAAGCTCGACTGCCGGATGCCTGCCCTGCGGCGGACCAGAGGCAGACGAAACCGCCAGTCGAGCTTCGACCGCACAGGCGGGGAGCATTCTAGCATGCCGCCGAGGCCGCGGCAAATCGTTCCTGGCGAGGTGCAGTGCTCCGGCGACGCAGGCGACATCTCATCCGTGACGGTTGATGTGGCGCGCCGCGGCACGGTGGTTCGGGATCGAACTCTGAGCCCCAGAGCGCATTTCATAACCCTCACTCGCCTGGCTGTCCGTTAGAGATGCTGGCATGAAATGCGCCTGCTGGAGCCTGGCGGCTTGTGCTGCTGTTTCATAACCTCAGGCAGCACAAGCTGCCAGACTCCAGATGGAGGTCATGAAACAGCTTCTATCCATTACTGAATCCCCCCAGGCCCGCCGGTGATCAGCAGCACGCCGGAGGAGACAAGCATGGCGATGGTCCCGCCGAGGAACAGCCCGAAGAAAGCCGGCCGCAGCTTCGTGTAGAGACGCAGGCCACCGAAGCGATAGATCACGTTCACGATGGCCCATCCCACCAGCGCGTTGGCCCAGATCAGGGCGTTGATGCCCCATCCGCCCTGGAGCAGGAATCCTACCGGGCTGAGGCGCCACCAGGGGACGCGCATCTGAAGCAGGGCGAGAGCGCTGACAACGAAGCCGCCGGAGAGCATGGCCGTTATCCCGATAGGGTCCGCCTGCCGGGGATTCTGGAGCTGGTCCACCATGTCCCCCCACTCCCACCGAGGCACCATGTCGTAGGTCCACACATCCAGGCCGCCTATGCCCCGCTGATATCCCGCCCAGATGCGGCCCAAGGGACCAAGCGCCACCATCAGCACGACCGCCGCTGCCAGGGCCAGCACCACACTGGTGCCCCGCATGCGGCTGGCGTGGAAGACCTTCATGTTGTTGGCCGCGTAGTGCATGAACGACACCTTGAACTCCGTCATGAAGATTGCATCCATCTGATTCATCAGCACATAGCTGCCCGGGCGCACACCCATGGTGCCGAGACCGTGATCGAGCAGATATCGGATCTGGGGGCCGCACTCCACGTGGTTGGTGCCCGCGGCAGCGATCACCCGGGTGAGAGAGATCGCGGTCATGTAGAACATGAACAGCAGAATGAGCAAGCGATGGACCTGGGCCCCCGCCGCGTTGGCCAGCAAGCACAGGACTGCCGTGCTGAGAAGCAGCCCGATCAGAGCGTAGCGCGGCTTTACGAGCTCCAGCGGATCGTGCTCCCGCCAGGCCGGATCCCTCCAGGCGCGAACCGAGGCCGCCAGCGCGCGCCGCGACTGCCACAGGACAAACATGCCGAAGCCAACAAGGGCCCCTCCCGTCTGGTAGCTGAAGAACACCCCGGGATTCAACCCATAGCGCGCCCCTCCCTCGCCGGTGAAGCCGAGCGCGGCCAGCGCCACCATCTCCGTGTAGTACCACACATGAAAGAACCACAGGCTTAGCGAGACCTCCACCGGAAGCAGGCACATGATGCCGATGCTGCTCCAGCTAAGGTTGAACTGGGCCCGGTTGAGCACCCCCCAAGGCATCACATTCTGATTGAACGCTCGCCCGATGGGCCAGCGCATGTCGTGGAAGGGCACCGCCGGGTAGTAGGTGCTCAACAGCCCGATCATGCCGAAGAGGAACGCGATGCCGAACCCGGCCCAGAACATGGGCTGGCGCAGCAGCGGCGCCCCCGGAATACCGCGGTGCCCCACGGTCTCCAGTGGAATCTGCGCCAGTGGGAAGACCAAGCGCTGCCCCTCGATCCAGTCGCGCCGCACCAGCGACATGAGGCAGAATGACCCCAGGTAGATGCAGAGCGCGATGGCCCCCCAGGTGATCAGCGGATCGCGCCATACTCCCCAGGGCGCCGCCTGCTTCTCCGGGATCCCCTCCCAAAGCCATCGAACGGCCTGCGGATTGTTCAGTTGCATCCAGACGGGTATGTGCGGCTGGACGAGGATCTCCCACTGGTTCTCCGGCGCCGCGAAGTATTGGCTCGCCGTCACCATCACCATGACGAAAGTGGCGTACCCAACGGTGGATATGGCGGCGGTGACCGCTACCATGGTGTAGACCGTGAGGATTTCCCGGCGTGTCAGGCTGCGCGCACGGCATCGCCAGATGAGCAAGCCGTTGATGGGGCCCAACACAAGGACCAGGGCAAGAATCGAAGCCCCGGTGATGGGACCGAGCCCCAGGTCAGCGCCTCCCTTCACGACGCTTAGGTACGGGATGAGGAGTGCGAGGCCAGCGACGAAAGCGAGGCCGAGAACCACCGCCCGCAGCGTGACTCCAGAGGGACTGCTTTCCTCAGAGGATGTGGGCTCCCGTTCCATGTGCCTCCGCGAGGCGCTCCCGCCTCACTCGTGTCTCGGGTGCTCGTGTCGCCGCGAGCTGCGCACGCCGCCAGCGGATCGCGCCCCGCTCAGGCGCGGGGGTCCTCGCCCTGCCTGCTGCGGCCCAGATCGGTCGCGGTGACTCGTACGACGAGCAGCGTCATGTCATCTCGCCGCAGGCTGCCCTTGCCGTACTCGGTAATGTTCTCGAAGATGCGCCCGGCCATTGCGTCCGCGGTGGGAGCCCCCACATGCGCCTTGATCTGTTCGATCAAACCCTCCCGGCCGAGCATACGGCTTCGTCGATCCGCGGCCTCGGTCATCCCGTCGGTGAATAGGACGATGGTATCCCCCGTGTGGAGAGGGAGTTTCTCTTCCCCGTAGGTCGCCTCCGGGAGAACGCCCAGCACCATGCCGGTACCGCGGAGCGCAATGGGGTCGCCGCCCGAGGCGGGAATGATGATCGGCGGCTCGTGGCCGGCGTTAGCGTAGGTGAGGGAGGCTGTGTCGAGATCGATTACCGCGTAGCAGAGACTGATGAACATCTCGAGGTCAACCTTCTCGGCAGTCTCCGCTTCAACCAAGCTGTTCACATCCTGGAAGACGGCCGCGGGAGACTGCTGATGGCGGGCGGCAAACCGCAGGGCAGACTTGAAGGTTGGCAGGTAGACAATTCCCCGGCTGTGCTTGCCGCGGACGTCGGCCACGCAGGCACCCCACCTCCGGCCTCCCAGTGGGATCAAGTCGTAGTAGTCACCGGACTCCGCGGTCGCCGCCGGGCGGAAGCGAAACGCAACGTCCAGGCCCGGGATTCTCGGCAACCGCGGTGGCCGCACCATGTTCTCAACATGCTGGGCATTGCGAATTCGCTGCCAGTGCTGCTGCAAGACGCCCTGGCTGATGAGCAATGCGTGCTGCTCGCGCGCGCGGACCTCTGCCACGACGCTGACGACGCCAGCGGTCACAATGAGAAATGCAGTCTGGAGCCCGGCCGATTCCGCGGATGCGGGGGCGACGCCAGGAGAGAGGGGAGCCACGGTCAGCACGAAGACGTACAAAGCGGAGGCAAGCGTAGCCATCAGCAGCGCGCCGCCCACCCCGAACCAAAGCGCAGCGACTATCACTACCGGGTAGTACAAGACAAAGAAGCGCTCTCCGCCGGACCCGCAGAAATAGAGCCAGAGGCTGACCAGCATGACATCGCCGATAACGATGAGGAGACGAGGAACGGGAACGCCGCGGACGTGCAGCAGGAACAGCCCGAGATTGTAGGCGGCGGCCGCGATCACGGCCGCCACGAGAAGCGCTCCGCGAGTGCCGCGGGCCGTCATGAACTCCGGCGAGAACAATACTATGAGCACGAGGATGGTGCGGAAGACCGCGACCGCGATTTCCGTGTCGCGGCTTCGCACCTCGGACGGTATCGCGGGATACGTTCCTGTTGCGGACATCCTCACCCCTAGTCGATCAAAGGCGGGCTTCCGCACAGCCGGCGATAGTCCTGCCTGCGGCAACGAAGGGAATGCTGGCAATGGAGAAATCTGGACAAGGAAGTGGAAGGCTGCGCGAAAGCTATGGTATAAACTATATAGGGTGGTTTGGCGGGGACGTATTTTCGTGCCGTCCCGGGCCGGTCTACGTTATCTCCGACCCGACCTGTCAGTGGGGGGTGCAGGCATGCGGATGCTTTTCGGGCGACGGGTTCGGCGGTTCCTCGCGGGATTGCTGCTGGTAGCCGCGGGAGCGACGGGAGCTTCCGTCGCCTCGTTGCGGCCCGGCGAGAGCAACTTCGACACCCTCACCCAGCGGCTGGATACCATCAGGCGCGAGAAGCAAGCGGTCCAGAGCAAGCTGCGGACAATCAAGAAACGCCAGCGGCGGGTGACCAACGACCTGGCGTACCTCGATGCGAAGCTCGACCGTGCAGAATCTAGGCTCCACCGGACCTCCGCGGAAGCAGCGCGCGCGCGGACGGATGTCCAGCAGGCCGCTCAGGAGTGCAACGCAGCAGATGAGCGGCTGACCACCCAGTGCGAGAATGTATCGGCTCGGCTGGTCGCAATCTACGAGCAGGGCGAAGTGCGACCCATCGAGGTGCTCCTGAGCGCTGCCAGCTTCACTGATTTCTCCAACCGCATGTACCTCCTCGACCAGGTGGTAGCTCGCGATGCCGAAATGCTGGACGACTACGACGCGGCGCGCGTGGATGCGGAGGCGCGACGGGCCGACCTCGAGGAGCGGGAGCAGCAGCTGGCCCGTTTGAGGAACCGGATCGTATCCGACAGGAAACGGACTCGCTCGGCGCTAGCAGACACGAAGCGCAAGAAGACCAGCCTGCTCAACGACCGGGCGGCCTGGGAGAGAGCGCTCGCCGAGCTCGAGGCGGATTCCCGGGAAGTGGAGGCGATGCTCCAGCGCCTCCAGCAGACACCTGAGGGTCGGGCGCGTCTCTCCAAGTCGTGGAGCGGGAAACTCGAGTGGCCCCTGCGAGGGCGAATCAGCTCCGGCTACGGCTATCGCGTGCACCCAATCTATCGCGTGCGGAAGATGCACACCGGTATAGACATCGCTGTCTCCAGGGGCACCAAGATCCGCGCGGCGGCCCCGGGCACAGTGGTGCACGCGGCTCGGTGGGGTGGATACGGCAACTGTGTCATCGTGGACCATGGTGGAGGGATGGCTACGCTCTACGCTCACTGCTCCCGACTGGCCGTGAAGAATGGTGACACGGTCAAGCAGGGAGAAGTCATCGCCTACGTCGGGAGCACTGGTCTGTCCACCGGCCCTCACCTGCACTTCGAGGTGCGGCGGGACGGGCGGCACACGAACCCGATGCAGTTCCTGCCCTAGATTCCCTCCCCCTCAGGGCAGGCCATCCCAGTTTGACACTTCCCCGCCGGCGCGAGTACAATCCCCTGCAAGCAATCCGCGCGGCCGCGGTGGCCCGTTCGCGGTCCGCCGGCGGCTCGATCTTTTGGGGAGGAGGAGAACGGTGAGCGACCTTCTGCTGTACGACACCACACTTCGAGATGGTGCGCAGACAGAGGGCATTTCGTTCTCGGTGGACGACAAGGTAAAGATCGCCCACCGGCTCGACGGTCTGGGGATCCACTACATCGAGGGCGGCTTCTCTGACCCCGGCAACCGCACGGACATGGCCTTCTTCGCCCGCATGCGGGAGGAATCGCTCAAGCACGCGAGGCTGGTGGCCTTCGCGATGACCCGGCGAGCGGCAAAGACAGTGGAAGAAGATCCGGGTATGCAGAACCTGGTCGAGCTGGGGGTGCCGGTCGCCGCGGTCGTTGCCAAGGCCTGGGATCTTCACGTGGAGGCCGTCCTGCGCACGGACCTGGATGAGAATCTCAAGATGATCCGGGATTCCATTCGCTATGTGAAGGAGCACGGGCTGGAGGCAGGCCTCGACGCGGAGCATTTCTTCGACGGCTTCAGACAGAATCCGGAGTATGCTCTGGCGTGCCTGGAAGCTGCAACAGCCGCGGGAGTAGACTGGATCTGCCTGTGCGATACCAATGGGGGAACGCTTCCGGGCCAGATCCAGGAGGGAGTACGGGCCGCCCAGGGGGCTGTCAAGTCGCCGCTGGGCATCCACTCACACAATGACAGCGAGCTGGCTGTGGCCAACACTCTCGCTGCGGTGGAGGCGGGTGCCACGATGGTCCAGGGCACGATTAACGGCTACGGGGAGCGCTGCGGAACAGCGAACCTGTCTGCCGTGATCCCGAACCTGCAGCTCAAGCTGGACCGAAAGGTGCTGACGGAAGAGCAGCTCGCGCAGCTCTACGAGACGGCGCACTACGTGGCCTCCATCGCGAACATGCCTCCGCCCGAGCGCGACGCATTCGTGGGGCGCAGCGCTTTCGCCCACAAGGGCGGCATGCACGTCGACGCCATGCTGAAGCACCCGCGCACCTACGAGCATATCCTGCCGGAGACGGTCGGAAACGAACGCCGCTATCTGGTCTCAGATCAGGCCGGCCGCGGCGCGCTTGTCTTCAAGATCCAGTCTCTCGAACTTGGGCTCGAGAAGGACTCCCCACAGGCGCGGGAGATAATGGCACGCCTGAAGGAGATGGAGCACGCGGGTTACCAGTTCGATGGCGCCGAAGCGTCCTTCGAGCTGATGGTGCGCAAGAGCGTTGGGATGTACCAGCCCCGGTTCCAGCTCGAGGGCTTTCGAGTGACGGTCGAGAAGGACCGGGAGGGAGAGATCAGGACCGAGGCCACCATCAAGTTGGCAGTGGATGGAGAGAAAGAGCACACCGCGGCAGAGGGAGACGGCCCCGTACACGCCCTCGACAATGCCCTGCGAAAGGCTCTCGAGCGCTTCTATCCGCAGCTGGCGGAGATCCGACTCACCGACTTCAAGGTGAGTGTGGTCGATGCGCCCGAGCAGGCGACCGCGGCAAGGGTGCGAGTGATGGTCGAGTCGCGGTCCGGGGCACACAGTTGGACGACAGTGGGCGTTCACACCAACATCATCGAGGCGAGCTGGCAGGCGCTGGTGGATGGTGTCGAATGGGGGCTGCTCCAGGGGCTCGACGACGCCAAGAACGCCAAGGGAACGCGATAGCCTCTGGGCCCACAGCGGCTCACAGCGGCGAGCCGCCAGCGCGGCCGGCTCAGTCTTCCTGGCTGGACTTCGCGGCAGCCGGCTGCTCTTCGCCTTCCTTCTTCCGGCGTTCCTGGTAGTCCTGAATTGCTGATCTGAGCGCCTGCTCGGCGAGCACCGAGCAGTGCATCTTGATGGGGGGAAGTCCCCCGAGAGCTTCCGCCACGGCCTTGTTGCTGATCCGCACGGCCTCCTCTATGGTCTTGCCCTTCACCAGCTCGGTCACCATGCTGCTGGTGGCGATGGCCGCGCCACAGCCGAAGGTCCGGAATTTCGCGTCCGTGATCACCCCGTCCGCCACCTTGATGCTGAGCTCCATTATGTCGCCGCAGACGGGGTTGCCGACCTTGCCGACACCGTCCGGGTTCTCCATCTCGCCCACATTCCGCGGGTTGCGGAAGTGCTCCATTACCTTCTCGCTGTACACGTGCCTGCGCTCCTTCTCAAGCCAAGGACAAACCGCAAGACGGTAACACAACGAAACAGCGCCGTCAACCGATCCCCTTCCCCGGCGTGTCCAACAGAAGGGTGACCGGTCCGTCGTTGATCAAGTGGACTGACATGTGCGCTTGAAACACGCCGGTCTCGACTCGCAGTCCGCTCTCCCTCACCCGCTCCACGAACTTCTGGTAGAGACGATCCGCCTCTTCCGGCGGCGCCGCCGCCGTGAAGCTCGGCCGACGGCCCTTCCGGCAATCGCCGAGCAGCGTGAACTGGCTCACCACCAGCACCGAGCCGCCCACATCCTGCACCGCGCGGTTCATCTTTCCGGCGTCGTCCTCGAAGATGCGCAGACCCGCGATCTTATCGGCCAGCCAGATCGCCTCTCGCTCCCCGTCCCCGTCGGCCACGCCCAGCAAGACCACCAGGCCCTTGTCGATGGCCCCCACCACCTCACCTTCGACCTCGACTCGCGCGGCACTGACACGCTGGACAACTGCGCGCACTGACCCGCCCTCGCCTCTCTCAGGCCTTGGACTTGCCCTTGCCGGGCAGGGAGCGCAGCAGGTTCGCCATCTCGATGGCGGAGCGCGCGGCGTCCGCACCCCGGTTGCCGGCCTTGGTGCCGGCCCGCTCCACGGCCTGCTCGATGGTGTCGGCCGTGATGACGCCGTAGATCACGGGCAGTCCCGTCGCCAGCGAAACCTGCGCAATCCCCTTGGATGCCTCGGCCGCCACATACTCGAAGTGCGGCGTTGCCCCTCGAATGATCGCAGCCAGGCAGATCACCGCATCGTACTTGCCGCTCTCCGCCATCTTCTTCGCCACCAGCGGGAGCTCGAACCCACCTGGCACCCAGGCCGTCTCTATCGCGTCCTCGCTCACCCCGTGCCGCTGAAGCGCGTCCAGCGCGCCCGACAGCAGCCGGCTCACGATCAGATCGTTGAAACGGCTGGCAACGATGCCGAAACGAAGCCCCTCGGCTACCAGCGATCCCTCATAGCTCTTGCTCACGATGCTCCGTCCTTTCCACTGTCCTTGTCCTCAACCACATCAGAGAGGAGATGTCCCAGTTTTTCCCGCTTGGCACGCAGGTACCCCCGATTGATGTCCGTGGGCGGAATCTCCAGCGGGACCCGCTCCACCACGTGAATCCCCATCCCCTCGATGCCCACCACCTTGCCGGGATTGTTGGTCAACAGCCGGATCTCACGCAGGCCGAGATCGGCCAGGATCTGCGCCCCAATTCCATAGTCCCGAATATCCGCGGCGAACCCGAGGAGTCGATTGGCCTCCACCGTATCGTGGCCGTGCTCCTGCAGCTCGTAGGCGCGGATCTTATTGATCAACCCGATGCCTCGCCCTTCCTGCTGGATGTAAAGCAGGACTCCCGATCCCTCGTCGGCGATGAGGTGGAGTGCCCGCTCCAACTGCTCCCCGCAGTCACAGCGAAACGAGTGGAAGACATCGCCGGTGAGGCAGCTCGAGTGCACCCGCACCAGCGTCGGCCCCGGCCCGATCTTCCCGTAGACCATCGCGAGATATGGCTTGGTGTCCACGAGGCTCTCGTAGGCGTGTACCGTGAAGACCCCGAATCGCGTCGGTACCAGTGAGGTGGCGGCGCGGCGGATCAACTTCTCGCGGCGTCGCCGGTAATCGATGATGGACTCGACGGTGACTATGTTGAGGTCGTGCTTTCGGGCCAGCTCTGCGAGGGCAGGCATCCTCGCCATGGTTCCATCTTCGGCCATTATCTCGCAGATGATCGCGGCGGGATATATCCCGCCCAGCCGGGCCAGGTCCACGGATGCTTCGGTCTGCCCGGCCCGGGCCAGCACGCCGCCGTCTCTCGCCTGCAGGGGGAAAACGTGGCCCGGCCGCGCGAGATCTTCGGGTCCCGTGGTGGGATCGATCAACGCTCTCACGGTGGCCGCTCGATCGTGGGCCGAAATCCCGGTCGTCGTGCCTTCCTTCGCATCAACGCTGACCGTGAAGGCGGTGCCGTGGAGCGCAGTCCCGTCAGGCACCATCGGCCGGACGTCCAGCTCGTGGAGCCGCTCCCGGGTCATCGCCACACAGATCAGGCCGCGGCCCTCCTTCGCCATGAAGTTGATCGCCTCCGGGGTGCCGAACTCCGCGGCGACGGCCAGGTCGCCCTCGTTCTCCCGGTCCTCGTCGTCCACGATGATGACGCACCGCCCGGCCTTGAAGTCGTCCAGCGCCTGGTCCACCGGGACGATCCTGCTGTCCCTGTTGCCGTCCTCTCGCTCGCCCGTCACGACAGCTCTGCCTCCGCCATCCAGCCAAGCAGCTTCTCGGCGCCCGCCGCCTCCGATCCGCCCTCGCGCGCGCCCAGAAGCTTCTCGACGTGCTTTGCCAGTAGGTCCGCTTCCATGTTCACTCGATCTCCCGCCCGCAGGTGGCCAAGCGTCGTCGCCGTCAGCGTCGCCGCCACCAGCGCGACCGAGAACCGCCGCCCCTTGGGGCGCACGACCGTCAGGCTCACCCCATCCAGCGTCACCGATCCACGGTCTACCAGATATCGCTCAAGCCCGGCCGGGCAGAGCAGCTCCACGAGCCGAGTATCCCCTCGCTCCTGAACTCCGGTCACCTCCGCGACCCCGTCAACATGCCCCGCCACCAGATGCCCGCCCAGACGGTCGCCCAGCCGGAGCGGCCGTTCGAGGTTCACCCGCCCTCCCTGCCGAGCGGCGCCGAGAGTGGTCCCCTCGGCCGTCTCCGGCAGCAAGGAAGCCCAGAAACGATCTTGAGAGGCGCGCTCCACAGTCAGGCACGGGCCGCTGACCGCGATGCTGTCGCCCGGCTTCAGGTCTGCCAGCACGCGCTGGGCCCGAATCCCGAGACGCAGGCTGCGCCCGCGAGCCACCTCTGCTATGACTCCAATTTCCTCGACCAGTCCTGTGAACATTCTGTACGGACCTACGCTGCCTGCTCCCTCCGGAGCGGCGCCGTGTATTCGCGATTCACTTCGCAAGCTCGCCCGTGATCAGCAGACCATCTCCAAGCCGCCGCACCCGCACCCTCTCCACCCGCCACGCCTGCGAAAGGTGCCGCACCCCTGCTCCTTCGATGGGCGTGAGCGCGTCGGCCCCGCCGATCAGCCTGGGCGCCACAAAGAAGTATACACGATCCACCAGTCTCGCGGCTAGCGCGCCGGCCGCCAGGGTGCCCCCCGCCTCGACAAGCACGCTCTGGATGCCCCGCCTGCCGAGCCTCTTCATCAGGGACCTGAGATTCACTTTGCCTGCACGGGAGCCGATTACCCAGATCTCCGCCCCTGCTCGCTCCAGGCGGCGAATCCGCGTCTGGGGCGCCTGCCGGGTTACGGCAATCACCGGCGGCCTCTCGTCCGCGGTCAGCAGACGCGCAGTGGCGGGAGTGCGCGCGCGACTGTCCACCACCACCCGGAGCGGAGTCGATCCCCGAGACATCCGCACCGTCAGCTCCGGATCGTCCGCAAGAACGGTCTCGACCCCGGTCAACACCGCATCGTGCCTCGCCCGGAGCCGGTGGGCCTCGGCGCGGGCTCGCTCCCCAGTGATCCACTTGGACTCGCGGGAGGCGGTGGCGATCTTCCCATCCAGGCTCATCGCCGCCTTCAGGGAGACGAGGGGCAGGCCTGTGGTGACGTGCTTGCAGTAGGCCGCGTTGAGGGCGCGCGCCTCCCGCTCCAGCAGACCGACCGCCACTTCGATGCCCGAGCGGCGCAAGCGCCGGATGCCCTTCCCGTCTACGAGTGGGTTGGGATCAGTGCAGGCGACAACCACGCGTCGCAGACCCGCCTCGATCAGCGCCTCCGTGCAGGGAGGCGTTCTACCGTGGTAAGAGCAGGGCTCCAGCGTGACGTAGAGGGTGGCGCCCCTCGCCGCCGGACCGGCCTCTCGAAGCGCCCAGACTTCCGCGTGCGGCCCGCCGGCCCGCCGGTGGGATCCGTCCCCTGCCGCGCGGCCGCGCTTGACGATGACCGCGCCCACCATGGGGTTGGGACTTGTCTTGCCGCGGCCCCGGGCTGCCAGCCTCAGTGCGCGCCGCATCCAGCGAGTGTCGTCGTTGCCGCTCATTCGCTACTCGTTGCCCCCCGTCGTATCGGCCGGTGGCGCGCCGCCCGGCCGCTCGGGGCCGGAGGACTCTCTGCCCCCTCGCTTCATCCGGCCTGCGACAAGCTGGGCCATATCGCGCCAAATCCGGTGCTGGCGCTCCGTGACACGGTCGTCCACCTCCCGCACGTCCACCATCATCGCCCACACCAGCATCACCGCAATGAGAATGCAACCAGACCAGTATCCCATGAACAAGGCGAAGCGGGGC
>JAUVSA010000283.1 GCA_030597345.1 Bacillota bacterium | reverse complement strand
CGGAGGCCGCCCGCGCCCCCGACGGAGAAACGTAGACGATCACGGGCGCGTGCGAGTTCAGCATCGCCTTCATCATCGAGCGCATCGCCGTATCCAGGCCCCCCGGCGTGTCCAGCTCCAGCACCAGAGCCGCCGCGCCGTCCCGCTCCGTCTCCCTGATCGCGCGCTCCAGATATCGCGCGCTGAAGGGGTTGATCACTCCCTGGACACGAGCCCGATAGATTATCGGGGTTGGCTCTGGCTCCCTCGGGGTGGCCCCGCCGACACAGATGCCGTGGGACAACAGAAGCGCGGCCGCTGCCCCGGCGCAGGCGACAGCCAGCAGCGGCTGGCGACGACGCATCTTCGCGTTCCGCGCGAGCGCGCCCTAGCCGGGCTGCTCGCGATCCTCCATCGAGCGTTCGGCGTGGCCCAGGAACGGCTGCATAAGTCGCGTGAACTCCATCGGGATGACGAACTTGGTGGACTCTCCGCTGCCGATGTCTTTCAACGTCTCCAGGTATTGGAGCGACATGGTCTTGCTGTCCACACCCTTCGCCGCCGCGAAGATCCGATTCAGCGCCTCCGCGTAACCCTCCGCCTGTAGAATCTGCGCCTGCCGCCCGCCCTCCGCCTCCAGAATCGCCGCCTGCCTATCACCCTCCGCCCGCAGGATGGTCGCCTGCCGCTCACCCTCCGCGATCTTGATCTGCGCCTCCCGCTTGCCTTCCGACTCCGTCACCACTGCGCGCCGCTCTCGCTCCGCCGTCATCTGCCGCGCCATTGCCTCCGCGATGTCGCGCGCCGGGACGATCTCCCTGATCTCCACCGTGGTCACTTTGATGCCCCACCGGTTGGTCACCTCGTCGAGCTTGACCCGCAGCGCCTCGTTGATCTCCTCTCGCTTGGCAAGCACCTCATCGAGCATCATCTCCCCCACCACCGCGCGCAGGGTGGTGATCGCGATCCCCCTGGAAGCCCCAAAGAAGTTCTGCACCTGGATCACGCTCGCTATCGGATCGACGACCTTCATGTAGATGAAGAAGTCCACCGCGATAGAGGCGTTGTCCTTCGTGATCGCCGCCTGTGGCTCCACATCGAAGTAGATCTCCCGCAGGTCCACCTTGATGCCCCGGTCAGCGATCGGAATCAGAATGATCAGCCCCGGCCCCTTTGCGCCTAGGATGCGGCCGAGGCGGAGCACGACAAGCCGCTGATACTCGGGAACGATTCGGATGGCCGACCCAATGACGATCAGCGCGAAGATGACTACCGCGGCTCCGACTACCAACGACGTCTGCGGTTCCATGATAACCCCTTTATTCTCTTCGGAGTTGGTCTGCCAGCAGTGAGAACTGCCCCTCTGCCAGTGCATCGTACCACTCGGCGGCAAGCCGGTCAATCACAAATGCCCCCGCCACACCGCAAACGCGCAAATGGACGGCATTCCTGGGCATCGGCACGGTGGGCCCCCCTGGGCAGAGACAGCGGAGAGCGACGCGGGGCTGGATGGCGTAGGAGGCACATTCTTGTGCCGATAGCAGCTCTCCCTCGAAAAGTCGCGACAGGAATGTCGCTCCTACGACGTCTCTTCCAGGTGCCGCCGGATACTGCGGTACGCCAGCACGCCCTCCCCCACCGCCGCCGCAATCTGCCGGTACGCGCCGCTGCGGGCGTCGCCCGCAACGAACACGCCCGGCGCCGAAGTCTGCAGATCCGAGTCCGACACGACGTAACCACCCTTATCCCGCTCGATCTCTTCCGGCAGGAACCCGGTCTGCGGCGTTTCGCCAATGGCGATGAAGACCGCCGACGCTGGGACCTCGCGCTCCTCCCCGGAGCTCACATGCCGCGCACGCGCCCCCCGCACCGACTCCTCCCCGACTATCTCGGTCAGCACGTGACTCCAGAGAAACTCGATCTTGGAGTTGGCAAGGGCCCGCTCCTGCAAGATCGGATCTGCCCGAAGCTCGTCCCGGCGGTGCACCACCGTTACCTTGCTCGCCAGCCCGGCGAGAAACAGCGCCTCGTCTATCGCCGTGTTCCCGCCCCCCACTACCACCACAGACTTTCCGCCGAACAGCGGCCCGTCACAAGTCGCGCAGTACGACACCCCCCGCCCGTAGAGTTCCTTCTCACCCGGCACGCCCAGCCTGCGCGGCGAGCAGCCGGTTGCCAGCAACAGAGCCCGCGCCCGCGGTCCCGCATCGGAATCCCCGCCCGCGAGGCGGACGCGAAATGGCCGCCCGGACACGTCTATGGCCTCTACCGTGGCTGTCTCGATCTTCGCGCCGAAGCGGGCCGCCTGCTCGTGCATCTGCTGGGCGAGTTCCATCCCCGAAATGCCCTCGGCGAATCCCGGGTAGTTCTCGATCACATCGCTGAGGGCGACCTGCCCGCCGGGGAGCATCTTCTCCAGCACCAGAGTGCTCAACCGTCCCCGCCCTGCATAGATGGCGCAGGCGAGACCGGCAGCCCCCCCGCCGATAATCACCAGATCCCAGGTAGTGCCGCTCGCCTCTTGCGAGTCCGCCGCGCTCTCCCCAGCAGATGAAGTCACCCGCTCTGAACCCCTTCAGGCCTGATCGGCATGGATGCCGGCAGCAGGCCGCGCCCTTGCTAGAGCGCATTTCATAACCCTCACTCGCCTGGCTGTCCATTAGAGACGCCGGCATGAAATGCGCCAGATGGATGTTATGAGACAGCTTCTAGGACTCTGCTGTCGTCGCCTCCAGCCGGCGCCGTAGCTCCTGCTCCGACTGGAACCCAATAGCGCTGTCCGCTATCTCGCCGCCTTTGAAGATGAAGAGCGTCGGCACCGCTTGGATCTTATACTTCGCGGCCGTGGCGTGCTCTTCCGCCGCGTTGACCTTCACGAACTTCGCCTTCCCGGACATCTCACCGGCCAGCTTCTCCAACACCGGCGCAATCGCCGCGCACGGCGGACACCCCGGCGCCCAGAAATCGACCAACACGGGCTGCTCCGATTTCAGCACTTCCTCCTCGAATGTCGCATCTGTCACTTCCGCCACTGCGTCCATGGGTGACAACTTCCTCCTCTTCTCGGCAGTCTCCCAGCCTCCGTTCTCCCTTCGCCAGGCCGAACCTCTTTCGCCAGCTTCGCTCCTGGCTCTGCTCGACACAAACGCGAACTGCGCTTCGGCTCTGCCGCGATCTTGCCCCCGCCTCCAGGCACGATGAAGGAGCCAGCTATCCCTCAGCTGGCCCCTGGAACTCTTCCCCCGATTCTGCCCGACT
>JAUVSA010000097.1 GCA_030597345.1 Bacillota bacterium | reverse complement strand
CCGGCCGTGCTGGCGCTCGGACAAGACTCGCTCTTCTTCCCGGCGCGCCTCGCGTTCGGCGATGGCCCTGCGCTTGTCCCACTGGCGCCGACCTCGTGCCAGCGCAATTTCGATCTTGGCGTATCCTCGCTGGAGATAGAGAAGCAGAGGCACCAGCGTGAGGCCCCGTTCGATGGTGTGCCCGATCAGGCGGTCGATCTCACGCCTATGGAGGAGCAGCTTCCGCCTCCTGAGGGGATCCTGGTTCTCCCGGCTGCTCGGAGCGTAGGCGCTGATGTGCATGTTGTAGAGCCATGCCTCGCCCCGCTCTATCGCGGCGTAGGCGTCACCCAAGTTGACCCGACGCGCCCGGATAGACTTGATCTCCGGGCCCGTAAGAACGATGCCGGCATGGAAGGTCTCGATTATGTCGTAATGGTGCCTGGCCCGGCGGTTGACGGCGATGGTTTCCCTCTCCGGCATGCCCCTTGCCCTCCAGCTAGGGATTATAGGAGCGGGTCAGGGAACGGTCAAGCTGAGCGGTGAAACGGCCACAGAGGGGGATCTTGCCGGATGGGGCACCACCGCGTCGATCAACGGCCCGTAGACCCTAGCTGCCAGGCTCCAGCAGGCGCATTTCATGCCAGCGTCTCCAGCGGATAGCCAGGCGAGTGAGGGTTATGAAATGCGCTCTATGAGGACATGCTCGACACGTGGTATATTGGCTATGAGTAGAGGAGGCCCTGCACGCAGGGCCCGGGCAGGCTTTTGTAGTCCGATGGGGGAGGGAGGTTGCTTTATGCGCCGCTCAAAGTTGTCTCATTCACTTGTGGCGGGCGTCCTGGTGCTGGCAATGGCAGCGTCCATTACCGGCCTTATGGGTGCTCCCGGCGTCACCATCAACCTGGTATCGCCGAAGGCCGGAGCGCGCGTCAGCGGGGTCGTCGACATTCAGGCGTCGATCAGGGCCAGCGCCGACATTACCTATGTTCTCTTCGGGGTGGATGGTGACCGGCCCTATTCCACCAACTCCGCGCCCTACATTTTCGAACTCGACACCCGCACGCTGGCCGACGGTGCCCACCGCATTTTTGTGGAGGCCTACGACAGATACGGCATGGTGGGCTCCTCCAAGACAATCACCATCTACGTGAGAAACGGCTCCGCGGCCGTTGCGCAGGCGCAGAAGCCAACCGCCACGCGGCTGGCGGCGGCGCCGAGTGCCGATTCTGCCACCCGAGTGGCGGCAGAGCGCGCAACCGAGCCGAAGCGAGACACCGCGGCCGTGTCGGGGGAGAGCCGAACGGCTGCACCAGCGGGGCCGGCGGCCGGGCGAGGGCCTCTGCCCGAACCCGTCCACACTGCGGTCCAGCCACAAGTTCCGCCGATGCGGCCGACAGGCCCCGCGGGCCTGGCAACCGCCAGCGCGCCCAGTGCTGCTGTGAGCGATCTCCCGCCAGCGCCGCGCCGCCTCGCGGACCGCACGCGGGGACACACCGTCGTGCTGAACGGGCGCCCGGTCGAGTGCGATGTGGCCACAGACATCGTGAAGGGACGAATGCGGGTCGGCTTCCGGGCGATATTCGAACGTCTGGGAGCAGCCGTATCCTGGATTCCCGAGACACGGACCGCGAAGAGCGTGCAGCCGGCGATGGAGGTGGAAGTTTCCATTGGGCAGCGCTTGGCCAGGGTGAACGGTAGAGAGGTGGACATCGGCATGCCAGCGTTCATCCGAGAGGGGAGAACCACGATCCCGCTCCGCTTCTTTGCGAACGCCACCGGCTCTGCGCTGCACTGGGACGGCACAACGCGGATCGCTACTGTCGGAGCAAAGGCAATTGCGATAGCTGACCGCTCTTCTGTGGACTGACCGGATTCTGTTGTCTTCGTCCGCTTCGCACTAGCAGTTCGAGGGCGCGCCGTTCTCTCGTCAGCGGCGCGCTCTTGGCTTTCCGGTCCACGAGAGGGGAGGCTGTTCGGCCTGCCGAACCATTCGAGTAAGCTACCAGACTGCCCCAGGAGGGGTCGCGACGCTGCATTGTCACTATCATCCAGATCGGGAAACGCACGTCACTTGTGGGCGCTGCGAGCGGCCGC
Source organism: Bacillota bacterium (assembly GCA_030597345.1). Lineage (GTDB taxonomy): Bacteria > Armatimonadota > Hebobacteria > Hebobacterales > Hebobacteraceae > JAUVSA01. The sequence goes on along the minus strand of JAUVSA010000097.1, from coordinate 5,703 downwards.
TCTGTCCGGATTGTATGCGACATGGGGCCACCGGGGTACGATGTGAAGAGTGCAGTCAGCTCTCCCCGCGGGCCCGGGGGCTCGCAACTCGCCGGCAGATCCTCCTTGCCGCCGTGGCTGCCTCGGCTGCGGGTGTTGCTGCGGGCATCCTGCTCGGCCTGCTGGCCTGGGTGAACCTGATCAGTGGCTTGGCACTGGGATTCGTCGTGGGGTCCGCTGCGTTCCTCGCCTCCCGACGCCAGCGCGACGCGGCAGTTCAGGGAATAGCGGGCGCGGCAGCGCTCGCTGCCATGCTGCTGGCCACGGTGATTGCCTCACTGGGGGGAATGTCCGGAGAGGCCGGCGGACTACTCCGGGTCGCAGTCAACATATCCTATGTATCTTTCCTTCTGCCGTTACTGGCGGCCATCGCCGGCGCCGTTCTCCGCTTCTTGATCTGAGCAGCTTGACTATGAACACCGAGGTTGGCACTCTCTATCTGGTCGGCACACCGATTGGGAACCTCGAGGACGTCACCCTTCGCGCTCTCCGGGTCCTCGCGGAGGTGGACGTCATCGCGGCCGAAGACACGCGGGTGACGCGTCGACTGCTGGAGCATCACAAAATCCAGACCCCTCTGCTGAGCTACCACCAGCACAGCGGCGAGAAGAAGCTGGGGCGGCTGCTCGACATGCTTCGGGGGGGCAGGCAGGTAGCACTTGTCTGCGACGCAGGAATGCCGGGTATCAGCGATCCCGGTGCTCGCCTGGTGCTCGCCTGCGCCGAAGCTGGAGTGCCGACGCAGGTCGTCCCCGGTCCGACTGCCGTTTCGGCGGCGCTGACAATTTCGGGACTGGCGCCCAAGGAGTTCCTCTTCCTGGGATTCCTGCCAAGTCGGCCGGCGGCCCGGAGAAAGACCCTCCGAGGGGTCTCCGATCACCTCGCGCCCATAGTGTGCTTCGAGGCGCCGCACAGGCTCTGCGAAAGCCTGGAGGATATCCGGGAAGTGCTCGGAGACCGAGAGGTCGTCTGCGCGCGAGAGTTGACGAAGCGTTTCGAGGAGGTCGTCCGGGGCCGCGTCTCAGAACTCGTCACCCATTTCTCGGCAAGAAGGCCGCGGGGAGAGATGACCCTCGTGCTGGCGGGGGCACAGCAGTCGGCGCAGAGAATGGACATAACCGGTGCGGTGAAGGAAGTGAACGATCTGGTAGACGCCGGATTATCGGTCAGTCGGGCCGTGGCCCACGTCGCAGGGCACCGCGGCGTGTCGCGCGGAAGGCTCTATCGCTCCGCTCTCCAACAACAGAGAGATGGTACATGACGGAAAGACGCCGGGGCAACTCGCTGGACGGACGCACGTGGACGCGCTACTCCATCAGCGTCTGGAGCGACATCCGCAAGTCGAAGGATGAGCTGAAGATGAAGCATCCTGCTCTCTTCCCTGTGCAACTGCCTCAGCGGGTGATCGAGTGCTTCTTGCCGCCCGAGGGCCGAGTGATTCTTGACCCCTTCTGCGGCCTGGGCTCCACCGTGCTCGCCGCCCGGGAGCTCGAGCGCGTGGGAATCGGAGTGGACATCAACCCGGAGTACGTCGCCATCGCGCAGGGGCGGCTCGGAGACAACCCAAACGGATGCCAGATCATCACCGCGGACGCCGCAGACGTCCTCGACTACGTGGCGCCCGAGTCGGTGGACCTCGTCGTGACCTCGCCACCCTACTGGGATGTCCTGACCCGTCGGCGGACGGCGGACCGGAAAGCCGTCCGGAACTACGGTGACCGCCGCAAAGATCTGGGCCGGCTCTCCGACTACCGGGTGTTTCTGGCCGCCCTGCGGGATGTCTTCGAGAAGGTCAAGGATGCCCTGCGGCCGGGCGCCTACTGTGTGGTGGTTGTGATGGACTTGCGCAAGGGAAAGCAGTTTCATCCCTTTCACGCCGACCTCGCCGCCAACATGGAGGAGGTGGGCTACCTCTGGGACGACACCATCATCTGGGATCGGCGCCACGAGTACAACAACTTCAGACCGCTTGGCTATCCCGCGGTCTTTCGGGTGAATAAAGCCCACGAGTACGTGCTGATCTTTCAGAAGCCGCGGACGCCCCCGGCTACTTCCTGACGTTCAGGATCAGCCCGAGCCCGATGGCGCCGGTCACGATATTAGGCAGCCATGCCGCCCAGAAGGGCGAGACGATGTCCTGCTGGGCCACCACCGACAGGTAGTGCCATACAACGTAGTATCCGAACCCGATCAGCACTGCGAATCCCATCCCGATTGATGAGCTGCCGCGGTGAGAGCGCATGCCCAGCGGGGGCGCCATGAGCGCAAACACCAGGCAGGCGAACGGGATGGAGAACTTGTGGTGCAGCGTCAGCTCCAGCTCCACAGTGGGACGGTCCTGGCGCAGCGCATAGCGAATGTACTCTTTCAGCTCGCGATAGGTCATCTCGCTCGGGCTGCGGGCGCTTTGCGCCATCTCTCTCGGGGTCGTAGGTAGGTTGATCTCCAGGGTCTCGAAGGACGAAGTCGCGGGACGATCCGCGTTCAACGGGGTGCTCACCCCGTCGAAGAGCTCCCACGCCCCGGTTCGCCAAACTCCCCTCTGCGCCGAGGTAACCATCGCTGGTTCCCCATTCTCGAACCACACGATGAATGGCCGCGTCAGCTCCCCGCTTGCGACGTCGAGACGGTCCGCATACACGAGGAAGACCTGAGAGCCAGCCCTGTCCTTGAGAAAGATCTCCCCCTCTTCCTGCTTGCCGGCCATCAGCATGGCTTCGCGAACGATGTCCTCGCCCCGCCGGTTGCACGCCGGAACGACCAGCTCGTTCAAGGCCGCGGTGGCGATGGACAGGATGGCCCCCGCACAGGCGACGGGGACGACCAGGCGGCGGAAGCTGATGCCCCCGGCGAACATTGCCACCAGCTCACTGTCTCCGCTCATGCGGCCGAATGCCACGAGAATCGCAACCAGGGTGGCGAGCGGGAATGTCAGCACCACGAACCCGGGCAGCCAGAGCAAGAACAGCTCGCCCGCGGTCCACAGGCTGAGCCCCAACTCCGTCACGAGCTCTGTCAGCCGGAGGAGGATGTTGGCCGACACGAACAGCAGCACGAAGGCGAGTACGCCAAAGGCGAAGGGGCCGGCCATGTGGTGCAGCAGATGGCGATCGATGATCTTCATGTCATCTGGAAGCGATCGCCGAGGTAGAATCGCCGGGCCACGGGATCATCCGGCAGCTCGGCCGAGTTCCCCGAAGTGAGGATCTTCCCCTGGTACATGATGTAGCTTCGATCGGTGATGCGGAGGGTCTCGCGGACGTTGTGGTCGGTGATGACGATGCCGATTCTCTGGGACCGCAACTCACCGATGATGTCCTGAAGCTCCGCGACTGCTATCGGGTCGATCCCCGTGAACGGCTCATCGAGCAGCAAATACCGCGGCTCTCTGGCCAGCGCCCGAGCGATCTCGGTTCGGCGGCGCTCTCCGCCGGAGACGACGCCGGCGGGAACATGGCGAATCGCTTGTAGATTGAACTCCTGAACGAGCACTTCCAGCCGCGCCCGGCGCTCTTCCGCAGACACCGGCACCCACTCCAGCACGGCCGCGATGTTATCCTCTACGCTCAGGCGACGGAAGGCGGAGTCTTCCTGGGCCACGTATCCGATGCCGCGGCGGGCCCGCTGATGCATGCGCATGCGAGTGATGTCCTGGCCGTCCAGCGACACACTGCCGCCGTCGGCTGCCACCAGCCCAACCATCATGTAGAAGGTGGTCGTCTTGCCGGCCCCGTTCGGCCCCAGGAGCCCCACCGTCTCTCCTTCGCTTACATCTATCTCCACGCCGTCAACGACCGGCCGGCCGCGATAGCGCTTGACCAGGCCGCGCGCGAGCAGGCTCATGGTTCACTGCCGGCTTTCCCGCCCTCCGTCTCGCCGCTGCCGCCGTCGGGCGGCTGCTCCTCTGCTGGTTCCTGCCACTGGCCCCGGACGGGGCGTTCGACGCCCTCGAAGCGGAAGCGGCGCGCTGCAACATCGTAGAGCAGCCTGTCGGCTTCGACGGAAACAGCCGCCGCAGTGCTCAGATTCGTGGCCTCGAAACTCACCGAGCCCTCCATCGTTCCCTGCGCGGCCTTCCTATCATAGACCGCGGACTCGGCCTTGCCGACGATCCGCCACTCCGTTCTGTCGGCCGCGAGAAACCGCCCCTGGATGACAATGTGACCCGTGGCTTCGGCTCGCTCGATGTGCCGACCATCCGCAGCCAGCCACACCTTGAGCCGGTCGCAGGTTGCCGTCGCGCTCGGTCCGGCGACGGTAACATTCCCGGACCACTCTATCGGACCCGGACCTCCGAGCATGCCTTCGAACCGATCGCCGGTTATGACGTACTTGTCAATCGTGAGGTCGGCCGGCTGTCGCTGAGCAGCGGCGACTGCCATCCCTCCCGCAACTAACGTGATGAGGAGAACGCACGCGCAGCGTCTTCTCATGATTCGCCTTCCTTCCGCACCGGCTCGCCCGTTCCGGGCTTACGCCGCTCTTCTGTGAGAGTCCATTTCGTCCGCCCCTCAGCCACAACTTCTCCCGTCGTCAGGTCATACTCGAGGCGTTCGGCCTCCAGCCGAGCGCCACCGAAGTCGACCCACACCGAGCCCTCCAGCGTCACCTTCTCCGTGCCCTTGTCCCCCTCCGCCCCGTTGGCTCCCATTAGTCCCACAGCTCCACCCTTTTTCTTGTACCAGCCTTCCATTGGCGTCAGCATGTAGGGCCCCTCCATACTCGCGGCCTCAGCGTGCTCGGACCTGGCCTCGAACTCCCACATGCCCTTTGGAGACGTCATCCGTATCACCGATCCGCCGACCTCCACCGACTGCGTCACCGTCGGAGCCGGTTCCTCCTCCCGCTCCGGGAGGGGAGGACGCCCGCCGCATCCCGCCGCCAGCAGGACGGCGCGCAGCGGCCAGACTCCATGTTTCCTGCGGTCATTCCACATCATGCCCCCAGAAACTGCGGGACGATCCACAAGGGCAGGCCGACCAGCGCGAGAACGGCGAGCGCGATGACAGCCGCGAGGGGGACGTAGTCGCGCCAGCGCGGAGGGGAGATCTGCTGTAGGCCGAGGCAGCATGCCACGGCGGCAGCGGGCAGGATCGGGAACAGGTACCGCGCCTGCGCCTGGAAGAAGGAGAAGTTGAATCTGACGAAGCTCGCCAGCAGCAGTGCGCCGAAGAGTCCGCACACCCACCAGGCGTGGCGCTGCCAATCCGCCAGCTCCGTACGCGACACATGCCGCGCGAATCCCAGCATACCCGTCGCGCCCGCCAGGCCATATAGCAAGTAGATCCAGTAGGGATAGAAGAGGAAGTGGTTCCCGTGCGTCGGCCCGAATACACCCAGGACGCTGGCCAGAGTCCAAACGACTACCACCTGGAGGTATATGCCCACGTGCAGACCAGGCGGAAAATGTCCCTGGTAGTCAGCCATGATGTCCCGCGGAGAGGGGCGCAATCCCTGGAAGGCGTCCAGGAATGCCTGGTGTGCCAGGAGGTCGCCATAGAGCACCTGAGTGCGCAGAAGCCACCAGCCGGAGACTGCAAGCGCCACCCCCAATGTGAGAGCAATGTCTCTGGCGAGTCGGCGCCACGCATACCCGTTCGCTCCCCGGACGGCCAGCGCCGCACTGAGCCAGGCCACCGGGAAGAGCAGCACGGCGACGGACTT
>JAUVSA010000314.1 GCA_030597345.1 Bacillota bacterium | reverse complement strand
TCCGGGCATGTGCGGGTGCGGGAACGTCCGCGGAGAGTGCAGGTGGAGGCGCATATCGGGGGACGAGTGGCAGAGATCATCGAGAGCGAGGGCGCGGTGATCGAGGCGCGGGGCGCGGTGGTGCAGGGGATCTTTGGGGTGGGCGGAGAGCGGAGCGGGATTCTCCGGATGGCGGCAGAGGGGCCGGAAGACGTGCTGCGCGCGGGGGGTGCTGCTGACTGTGAGGGATGCGTGCTGATCGGCGGGGCCGGCGCGGACGGGGAGGCCATTGCCGCGGCGGTGGAGGCGAAGGCGGCCGCGTTGGTGATCGGCGCGGTCGAGGATAAGACACTGAGGGAATATGTCGGCTACGACATCGGGGTGGCGATCACGGGAGAGGAAGAGGTGCCGATGACGCTCATCCTCACGGAGGGATTTGGGGAGCTGCCGATGGCAGGGCGGACGTGGGAGCTGCTGCAGTCGCTGGAGGGGAAGCTTGCATCGGTCAACGGGGCAACGCAGATTCGCGCGGGGGTGATTCGGCCGGAGGTGATCGTCGTGCGCGAGGGCAGGGCGACGCTTGCTGACGGCAGGCTAAAGCCTGCGCTACCCGTGCTTGAGGTCGGGTCGCGGGTGCGGGTGATTCGGGCGCCCCACTTCGGGATGCTCGGCGAAGTCACCGCGCTGCCGACGGAGCTGACGGAGATCGAGACAGAGTCGCGGGTGCGGGTGGCGATGGTGCGGTTGGACAGCGGTGAGGAGGTGCGCGTGCCGCGGGCGAACCTGGAGCTGATCCAGGAATGAGCGCTTCATCGCCCGAGGACTCGGGCGCCACCGCGAGCCGCAGACTTCCGGTCCACAGCACGCTGCCCGTGATCTTCGGAGTCGCCCTGGCGACGGGGTTCTCGGGCGCGGTGATGCCGGGGTCGCTGCTGGCGGTGGTGGTGAGGGAGACGATGCGGGTAGGGTGGAGCGCGGGGCCGATCATGATGATCGGGCACGGGGCGCTGGAGCTGGTCGCAGTTGCCCTGCTGGCGATGGGGCTGATCCGATTCGCGCGGTCGGCGAGGGCACAGGGACTGATCGGGCTGGTGGGAGGCGCGGTGCTGCTCTTCCTGGGGTATCAGACGCTGGTGATGCCAGCGGAGGTCGCGGGGGCATTGGGAGCAGGGGCGGCAGAGGCAGTGGGCGGAGGAACCTGGGCGCGGCTGATCGGCCTCGGGACGCTGATGAGCATGGCCAACCCGTATTGGTGGTTATGGTGGGCGACGATTGGGGTTGCACACAGTCAGTGGGCGATTCGAAGGGGGAGAGCGGGGGCCGGCACCTATTACATCGGCCACATATCGTCTGATGTGATCTGGTACTCGGCGGTATCCATCGCCCTGGCAGCGGGGCAAACGCTCTTCTCCCCCGGTGTGCTGCGCGTCACTTATGTCGTGTGCGCGGTCTTCCTGCTGGCCCTGGGAGTCGTATTTGTGGCCGCGGGGGTGAAGGTGCTCCGCGGTGGGGAGGCGCGCGAAGGCTAGGGGCGAGACCGGAAGGTCGGGCGCTGGCCGCGAGGAGCAGGGCCGGGCTTCGACGGATGGGGTCCGCACGTTCCTGCGGTGGAGCCCCAGACCAGGGACAAGGCGGCCGCAGGCGGGGACGAGGCGCCGCCGAACCGTACTAATATGAGATTCGGCCGAAGAGAGCTGGTGCTGACCGTGGCGGCGATGATCGCGGCCTGGGTGGTCATGCTGCTGCTCCTCGCCGCATGGCAGCGGCGGAGCGGCTCGGCACGGCCCAGTTCGGAGCCGGAGCTGATCCACTATCCCGGGACCGAGGACGTCGCAGAGCAAACTTCGGTCAACCTCGGGCTGCGGAAGTACTGGTTTTCACTCGATGAGACATACCCTTCCAAGTCGGTCTACCACTTCTACGATAGGGAGTATCGCCAGAGGGGATGGCGGAGGTTATACCGGGGTGAGCCGCAGTGGTATCGGCGCTCGGAGCGCGGGGTGTTCTACGATCTGTTCCACGCGGTGTGGGTTGGCCCGGACCGGCTGTTTCAGGTGGAGCTGGAGATGAAGTCAGAAGTGAAGCCGGTACGGGATGGCGGGGAAGTGGTGGCTGAGGAGCGGGCACCGGGGATCAAGGTGTACGTGACGCAGAAGCGCGTCATTTTCCCCGGCACTATGGGGCGCCCGGAACGGCGGACGAAACCTCGGGGCGAGATTGAGGTGCCCTCGCAATGAGCGATAAGGGAGACATCCGCCTGACGGAGGAGGTGGGACGCGTCGCGCGGGCGTGCGGCGCGGCGCTCGTCGGATGTGCGGATCTGCAGGGGCTCGCGGAATTGCCGCGAGGCGTAGCAGTGGCGGTGAGGCACTCGCCGGAGGTGCTCGCCGACCCGGACAAGATGCCGAACCAAGCGTACTCTCAGGAGTATGTGACGCTGAACGAGCGGCTGACGCATCTCGCCACCGAGATCGCGGCGGCGTTAGAGGCGAGCGGACACCGGGCAATTGCCAACTCAGCCACTCACCATCGGATCGACCCGGAGAGGCTGGCCGCGCCGTTCCCGCATAAGACGGCGGCGACGAGGGCGGGCCTGGGCTGGGTCGGGAAGTGCGCGCTGCTGGTGACGCGAGAGCTGGGGCCGGGGGTGCGCCTGGGAAGCGTGCTGACGGATGCGCCGCTGGTGGTGGGCGAGCCCGTTGTGGCCAGTGAATGCGGCGACTGCACGGTCTGTGTCGAGGCGTGCCCTGCGGGCGCGGTCAAGGGCGAGGAGTGGTATCCGGGCCGGCCG
>JAUVSA010000060.1 GCA_030597345.1 Bacillota bacterium | reverse complement strand
CGGAGGAGCGCCGCTGTGGACTTCGGATGGCGCGCCGGCCACCGCCGACCAGCCAAGAGAGGGTGCGGGCCCCTGGTACAGCTCCGAGCGGGTGGCTTGGCACCGCGCTCAGCTACAGGAGATCCAGCGCGCCGGCATCGACATCATCCTCCCCCGCTACTGCGGGGACGAGGCATCGCGCGAGAGCTGGGCCCGCGCCGGACTCGACTACCTCACCGAAGCTCTGAAGGCCCGCCGCGCCAAGGGCCAGAGCTACCCGCTGGTCGGCATGTTGCTGGACACTGATTGCCTCGATGGAATCGACCTCACCTCAGACCCCGGCAGAGGCCGACTCTACGCTATGATCCGGGAGTTCTTCCTGCACGTATCGCCGGAGTTCTGGGCAGAGCTGCCCGCAAACTCGGCCCCGCGCGCCGCGGGCGGCGTGCCCGTGCTGCTGGGCGAACCCAACGCTCTGGGCGACTGGGATGGCAGCTTCCTCCAATACTGCGGGCAGCGATTCGCCGAAGACTTCGACGGCGCCCGCCTGACCTGGCTCGGCAGCAGCGCCTGGACGAGTCGAGGCGCAGCAGGTTTCTACGCGCATGTTCGACTGCCCGAGACGACAGGCTTCACTCAGGAACCATCGACCGGCGCCTCCGCAGTGGCCCTCTCTCCAGGCTACGTCCCGAGCCCGGGCACGGAGGGCGAGATTCGCCCCCGACGAGAGGGGCGCGCCTACCGCGGGCACTGGCAGCGAGTGCTGGCGGCCAAGCCGGAGCTTGTGGTCATAGATAGTTGGAATGACTTCGCCACCGCGACGGAAATCGCGCCGAGCCGCCAATATGGAGTCGCCTACGTAGATGCTACGAAGTACTTCAAAGCCCGACTTGGCAGCCAGGCACCCCACCAGTTGCGGCTCAAGAAGCAGGCGACACCCAAGATCCTGCTTCCGGGCACCGACTACCTGGTGGAGCTGCTCGTCGAGAACGTGGGCACCCAGGACATTAGCACTGGCCGGCGCGTCACCGCTGATTGCCTCATCGTGCGCCAGTCCGACCGCCAGGTGGTTCAGCGGAAGACAGCCACACAGAGCGTGAGCATCCTGGCCGGGCAGACCAAGCGGCTGCCCGTGGTGATCTCGACGAGGGACGATGATGGCAGGCCTCTTCCGCCCGGAGACTACCTTTTCTCCCTGGCCCTGACGAAAAGCAAGCTCCCGTACTTCCGCTCGCGGTGGTTCGGCCATACTCTCGCCGAGCTCACGCTTCCCATAACCGTTGGCGAGCCGCCCGCCCGCCGCGGGACAGTATTGAGCACCTCCCTTCCCTCTGCCATCGAGCGAGGCGCCACCGAGCAAGTGGTGGTCAGGCTCCGGAACGATGGCGCGGACACCTGGCAGAGGGGCAAGGTCTTTCTCTCCTATCGCTGGCTGCTCGAACAGCATAGCGACGACGCCGGCTCACCCCTGGCGGCCAGGCTGGACCCCGACAGGAGAGCATCCATCCGCGCTGAGCTGCCAGCGGAGGTGGCTCCGGGGGAGGTCGTTTCCGTGCTGATTCCGGTCACCGCCCCGAACGACAGCGCCTGGCCCGAACCGACCTCGGCGCGCTCCCAATACGGCACAAGGATTCAGTGGGAGCTCATTGAGGACACAGACGCTCGGCTCCCCGGCGTCGGTGCCCCAATGCTGGACGAGGCGATTCAGATACTCCCTGACGATCTGGGCGTGGTCTACGAATCCGCGGACCCGCCGGCCGTGATGAAAGCCGGACAGGAAGTCAAGCTACAGCTGGTGCTCCGAAACGCGGGATCCCGGGTGTGGAATGCCAACGAGTCCTCCGTCAGATACCGTTGGCATAGATGGGACGGACGGCCCTACCCGGCCGAGCAGCTCGTGAAGCTGCCCGGGGACGTGCAGCCCGGCAGTACAGTCCGCCTCGAAGTGCCGCTGCAGGCCCCTCGGATGCCTGGGCCGTACTGGCTCACCTGGGAGGCAGCAGTCAACGGCGCAGCCGCATCTGAGTGCCGCAGCGCTCCTCCGGTCTCGCCTGTCACGGTGCGGTCCGCCAACGTGCGTGCGCTCGATCTCTCCTCTTTCATGAACGTGATTGCTGTTACCACGGACAGCAGCCGAGCACGCGGCGACTTCGATGGCTCGGGCCGGAGCCTGCCGGCCGAATGGCTGCCGCCGGACCAGTCCGGGGCGAGAGACGGTCTCTATCCCAACGCATACTATGCGCCCCAGGGAACCGATGCGGTTCCGTTCGCCTTTCCCGACACGAGCGCTGGGGTCGGCGGCGCGGTGGCGTGCACGGGTCAGTCAATCCCACTCGGCAGCGAAGACGTCAAGGGAGTATACCTGCTGGCCGCCAGCACCGCTGGCCTCCGCGAGGCCTTGTTTGGTCTGAGGCACGCAGCCGGCCACGTGGACCAGCTAACGGTGACGGTTCCGCCTTGGACGCAACCGCGCCAGAGCGGCGCGATCGGCGCCTACACGCCGTACACGCGAACACTGAGCGGCGACGATCCCGCCACTCCGGCATACCTGCACCTTCTAAGACTCGCTGCTAGCTCACCGACTGCGACTTCCCTCGAACTCCCGCGCGCTCCTGAGATCAAGATCCTCGCAATCACCGTGCAAACCGAGTAGCCCCTCGCAACCGGCCGGCGGCTCGCAGGCGGCCGCGCTACGGAGGTAACCGATTGGCAAGCTGGCTGATCAAGAACGCGACTGTGGTGACGATGGACGACGACGGGAGGGTGCTGCCGAAGGCCGACATCCTGATCGAGGACACGCAGATCGCCGGTGTCTGGCCGACCGCCGAGACGCCCCGAGAAGCCCCCGAAGCGCGACAGATTGACGCCGACGGTATGGTCGCCATGCCCGGCATGATCAACGCGCACACTCACTGTGCTATGACGCTCCTGCGCGGCTACGCGGACGATATGCCGCTCATGCCCTGGCTCCAGGAGCGCATCTGGCCCTTCGAGATGAAGCTCCAGGAAGATGACGTCTACTGGGGCACGATGCTCGGAATCGCCGAGATGATCCGCGGGGGCGTCACCTGCTTCAACGACATGTATCACTACTTCGAGGCCACCTCCCGTGCCGTGCTGGACAGCGGCATCCGCGCCAGCGTCTCCGGCGTCCTGCTCGCCTTCCTGCCCGACGCAGAGGAGCGGCTCGAGCGCGCCATCGACTTCGCCGCCGAGTGGAAGGACAAGGGAGACGGACTGCTGGTGACCATGCTGGGCCCCCATGCCCCCTACACCTGCCCCAATCACCTCCTCAACCGCGTGATCGAGGGTGCCCAGGAGACGGGCGTTGGAATCCACATTCACGTCTCGGAGACAGCGCAGGAAATGCAGGACAGCATGCGCGATTTCAGCCAGACGCCCGTCGCCCGACTGAACGATATCGGCATGCTCGATGTTTCCCCCGTGTTAGCCGCCCACTGCGTGCATCTGACCGACGCGGATATCGCCACTCTGGTGCAGAAGCGGGTTGGCATCTCTCACAATCCCGGAAGCAACATGAAGTTGGCCTCTGGCACTGCGCCCATTCCCAGGCTGCTGGAGGCGGGCGCGACAGTCGGACTGGGAACAGACGGCGCGGCCAGCAACAACAATCTGGACCTGCTCGAGGAAGCCCGACTCGCCGCGCTGCTCCACAAGCTCGACACCGGCGACCCGACCGTGGTCACCGCGCGGCAGGCCCTCGCCATGGCCACGCGGGAAGGGGCGAGAGCGCTGGGGATGGACGACCGCGTCGGCCAGCTCAAGCCAGGGATGAAGGCCGACCTGGCCCTGCTCGACTTCCGGCAGCCCCACCTCTTCCCGCGCCACGACGTGATCTCCCACCTCGTCTACGCCGCTCGCGCGGGAGACGTCCGCACCGTCTTCGTCAACGGCCGGCCGCTCATGATCGACCGCCAGCTCCAGGGCCTGGACGAGGAGGAGATCTTCGGCCAGGTCGGTAACCGACTGAAGCGGCTGGTGCAGTGACCCAGGCCCAAGACCGGTCGATGCAGTCGTCGGACGACGCTGACCTCGCGCGGCTGCTTCGCCGGGCCCGCCGGCGCGGCTTGTTCGAATCCCTCTCCCGCGTCTATGCCGAGTTTCCCGAGACCACCTGTGAGAATTGCGCGCGATGCTGCTTCGAGAGCCCGGGCATATTCTTCGTCGAGCACCTCCGTCTGATCGACCTCTTGGCTGCCATGCCGCGCCATCGTCGCGGGACACTCTTCGATCGCGCTCTCGGCGAGCTCTTCTTCTCCTGGATCGAACCTGAGCGCCAGTGCATCTTCCTCGAATCATCCCGTTGCACGGTCTACCAGGATAGGCCCCTCGCCTGTCGGCTCTTCGGCCTGGCGCCCCCCGAGGACCGCGACTTGGCCGAGGCACAGGCGAGGCTGGCCGCCCGGCAGGAGGCGCACCACCTCCGCCTCCTCGGCATCGAGATCCCCGGGGCGGTCCTTCAGCGCTCGTTGGTTAGCTGTGACCGCGTGCGCGACGGCCAGGGTCGGCCGGCCAGGGTAGACGGAGACGCGATCGCCGCGCGCATAGCGCATCTCGACGCGGTCCTGCTGCCACAGGAGGTCGTGGTACGAGAGTTCTGCTTCCGCTCCCTCCCCGAGCGGCTGGGGGCGGCCGCCCTCGGCACAGAGACCATCGACGGAATGCGAGTCCAGCTCCTCCGGCGCGCGCAGCGCGGGGAGGCGACTGGGGACCTCCTGCAGCTCGTGCGGAGGCAAGCGCGGCTGCCCGCCGTTCTGAGCAAGAAGCAGAAGCGGCGATGAAGCGTCCCCGGTCAGAGCAGCGGGGGCATCCCCAGCACGAGTGCACCAACATCACCTAGCAGCGCGCGGGCGTACCTGACACAGTTTCGCCCCGGCAGTTCCCACCTGCCGGGGCGTTGATCAAGCGGTTCGAAGAAACGGCTCAAGGCAATGTGACTACATCGGAAGGACGTTGTCCGCGTGGGGTCCTTTCTCGCCGTCCATGAGATCAAACTGCACCTGCTGGCCCTCGTCTAGCGTCTTGAACCCAGGCAACTTGATGGCCGAGTAGTGCACGAACACGTCCCGACCGCCGTCCACTTCGATGAAGCCGTAGCCCTTCTGGGGGTTGAACCACTTGACCTTTCCCCTCGCCATCAGCGCACCTCCTTGGTCCGATACGTACTCGGCGCGAGAAGCGGCCGGGCGAAACGTAGCACAAGTGGCGCGGCGATGTCAAGAGCCATGTGGCGTCGGCCGCGCCGCGTGCTTACGGGTGCTTACGGGAGCAGGTCGGCGATGAATCGGCGGAAGATGGGACAGCTTCGATATGCCTCGCCCGCGCCCAGACACCACTCCCGTTCGATCGGCTCCTCCACCGGGAACTCGCCGCCCTCTTCCTCGTCCGCGGGCGCATCCTCCAGCAGCACACATTCCCCGCTATCGCGCGCCAAGTGCGGGCACGGCAATGTGTCCCTCCCCTCGGCCGTCAGGACGACTTGGGGGAAGGCCCCGAGTCGTCGTTGTCGCCGGCCGTCAGGACGACTTGGGGGAAGGCCCCGAGTCGTCGTTGTCGGCATCCTCGCCTATCTCCTTGACCGACTTGCGAAACTCCTTCACGCCCTGTCCCAGCGAGCGGGCCAGCTCCGGAAGACGCTTCGCACCAAAGAGCAGGAGGACGATCAGCAGGATGATACCGATCTCTGTGGGACCCAGGCTTCCAATGAACGCCAACATGGCCAGACTCCGTCAGGCTATCGCTATGCCAACGCGATTATACCCCCGCCCCGCAGATGTGACAAGCCCCGCCCAAGCCGCTCGCTGACCACGGCCTTGACGCAGGTCAGGGGATTCCATACAATACGGCCTGCGAGTGCCGAGGTGGCGGAACTGGCAGACGCGCTAGGTTCAGGACTTAGTGGGCTTACGCCCGTCGGGGTTCGACTCCCCGCCTCGGCACCATTTCTTTGCTGCTTACGCCTGCCACTGCCTCTACCGCCGGGCCGCGTAGGCCGCACCGCGCGGGCTGGCTCCAAGGGCCGAGTGGCGGCGTACGCCACCACTGCGAGCGGGGCTCCCCCGCGGCGAGGCGCAAGTGCAAGAGCGACCTGAAGACGCCATTCGCAAGGTCTCTATCGTCATCCCCGTCTACAACGAGCGCGACACGCTCGCCGAGATCGTTTCCCGTGTCAGGAACGTTGATCTCAGCGGGCTCGAGCGAGAGATCATCCTCGTCGATGACGGCTCCACCGATGGCACCGCGGAAGAGTGCGCCGCGCTCGCGGGCCAGGTCTCTCACCTGATCACCCACGAGCGCAACCGCGGCAAGGGCGCTGCCGTTCGCAGCGGTTTCGACGCGGCCACCGGGGATATCGTCATCGTCCAGGACGCCGATCTGGAGTACGACCCCCGAGAATACCCCAGTCTCCTCGCGCCCATCCTCGAGGGCAACGCGGACGTCGTCTTCGGCTCTCGCTTTCAGGGCGGCGGGGCCCACCGAGTGCTGTTCTTCTGGCATATGCAGGGCAATCGTTTGCTAACACTCATCTCAAACATGTCCACCAACCTGAACCTGACCGACATGGAGTCCTGCTACAAGGTCTTCCGCCGCCAGGTGCTGGAGCGCATTCGCCTCAAGGAGAATCGCTTCGGCATCGAACCCGAGCTAACCGCCAAGGTGGCGGCGATTCCCGGAATCCGGATCTACGAGATCGGAATCTCCTATGCCGGACGCACCTACGAGCAGGGCAAGAAGGTAAGCTGGAGCGATGGCCTCTGGGCCATGCTGTGCATTCTCCGCTATGCTCCCCTGCTCCAGCGCATCTTGGGCCGCCGGCCCCCGCCTCTTGATCACTACTCCGGGCGTGCCCCCCGCGGCCAGCAGGGAGCCGCCGCCTGCGTCGCACTCCGGGCGCTTGCCGTCGCCGTCGCCTTAGTCTGGCTCGTCGCCTCCGCGGCCACCGGCGGGCTGCGAGCCGCCGTCGTTCACGCCTGGCAAGGAATCCACACCCGCGCCCAGCCTGCGCCCGGCCAGCCGGACGCCCGCCAGCAGTGGGTCGGCCCCTACTACGACGCGCTCGCCGCCCTCCAGCAGGAGAACCTGACTCCCGAGACCACAGTCGCTGCCGTTCTCTCCGAGGCGGACAGGCCCAGCTATGAGAGTCCCCCCACTCGACTCTATGAGACGGTCTACCGCCTCTATCCTACGCGAGTCAACTTCTTCTTCCCCGAGGCGACGAGCGGGCACGCCCCCTTCTGGTTCGACTCGCCGCCCGACCAGGTGCCCGAAGTGCCCTCGATCTGGAAACACGACTATGTGATCTGGGCCGCCGGCGCAACGCCGCGTCCGAAACGCTATGAGCTTCTCATCCGCAACTCAGCGGCTCGGGTATATCGCCGCCCCAAGGCCTGATCTCCCCCGATGCTCGGACTTGCCCGCACTATTCTCGCACTCTCGATCATCTGGCTGCTGGGAGCCCTCCTCCTGGGCGCGCTGGGGCTCCGCCGCCGGCGCTGGCCGCTCGGCTACGCCCAGCCCGCTATCGACTTCGCGGTCGGCTGCGCCGTGCTGGCCACCCTTTCCGTATTGGCGGCCCTCGTCGGATGGCGAGTCACCCCGGAGATCGTCTTGGTCGTGGCCCTCGTGCTCGCCATACCGGCCGGCATCTCTTCCCTTCGGCGCCATCGGACCGAGCGGGATGAGACAGAGGAAGTCCCGGCTTCCCCGAGGTGGGTACCACAGCTCGCCGCGGTGTTGGTCCTGCTTCTGGCCGTCGTTTTCCTGGGGCTCGCCGCGAGCGCCTACACCTCCACAATGTTCTGGGACGGGCGCTACATCTGGGCCTTCAGGGCCAAGGCCATCTTCGTGGACGGCGGACTGAACCAGCAGACTTTCACCAACCTAGCTCGCTATCGCTACACCCACCTGGACTACCCCCTCGCCATCCCCGCCGCACAGGCCTGCGTCTATCAGGTCTTGGGGCATGTGGACGAGCGCCTGGCAAAGCTCGTCGGGCTGGTGTTCTGGCTCGGCATCGTCGCTCTGCTCGCCGGCTACCTCCGTCGCCGCATGACCTTGCCGTGGGCCCTGGGCATCACTTTGCTTGCTTGCCAGGTACCGCTCCTCGTCTACCACGCCGGCGGCGGCGCGGCCGACCTGCCCCAGGCATTCTGCTTCCTTGCCGCCGCGGTGTTGATGGCCGACTGGGTCGAGCGCGGCCGCTCGGAGGACTCGATGCTGGCCGCGCTGATGTTCGGCGTCGGCGCGCTCGTCAAAGCCGAGGGGCTCAGCATGGCCCTCGGCGGCGCCCTCGCGTTCGCCGTCGCATGGTGGGTCCGAGGTCGGGGCTTCAGCAAGCGTGCTGCACTCCTCGGCCCGGCCGCGCTGCTCCTCCCCTACCTGCCCTGGGCCGCCCTCCGCGCATGGTGGGGAGTCCCGAGCTTGCAGCTCGCAGGCATGGAGCTCCGCCCGTGGCCGGAACTGCTATCTCGACTGCGCGCTATCGATCACGCTCTCCTGGCGCACTTCCGCAACTGGCAGCACTGGGAGCTGATGTGGTTCTTCGTAGCTCTGGGCCTCGTCGCCTTCGCGACGTCGGCCTGGCGGCAGCGCTCTCTTGCGCTTCTCTGGGGCCTCTTCTTCTGGCAGCTCGCAGTCTATACGGGCATCTACCTCTTCAGTCCCTACGACATCACCTGGCATCTCACCACCTCTCTCGACCGCGTCCTGCTCCACCTCGCGCCCCTGGCAGTGGTCGCCGCGGCCTCCTCCCTCGCCGCCTGCGGCGCCCCGGCAGGACCGATGCCCCTGCCAGCCGAAACAGGGCTCTCGGGCGGCTCCCCCAAGTGAATGCGCGCGAGCGCGCACCTCACCGGCAAGAGCGCCACCCCGTTCTCCATGACAACGACGGGAGCCACGGTCGCGCGGCGCAATGCTGCTGGCAGCGCGGCTGCACGTGTCTCCTGTCCGGAAAGAGCACACGCGCCGCTGTCCGCAACACGACGACATGCGGCCGCAGAGGACCTCAGCCTCGCGAGGAAGAAATCGACCCCCGGATTGAGTGAATCCATGAGTGACCAGCAACGCGATCTGTCGGAGGCCCTGGCCAAGGCCCGCGAGGCCGTGGCCATCGAGGCCGGCGCAGTGCGCGCACTCCAGGACCGCATCGGCGAAGACTTCGCGCGCGCGGTCGAGCTGATACTGGACTGCGCTGGCCGGGTCGTGGTGACGGGCATGGGGAAGTCGGGAGCCGTGGGTCGCAAGCTCGCCGCCACCCTGGCCAGCACCGGCACCCCGGCCCTCTTCCTTCATCCCGCCGAGGGCTTGCACGGTGACCTCGGAATGGTCGCTGCTGGCGACGTCCTGATTGTCCTCTCCCAGAGCGGCTGGACGGACGAGATCGCCCCCATCATCTCAGCGATGAAGCGCATCGACGTCCCCATCATTGCCTTCACCGGACGCGACCACAGCCCCCTCGCCGATCAGGCGGCCGTGACCCTGAACGTCTCAGTGGAGCGCGAGGCCTGTCCTCTCGGCCTGGCTCCCACCGCTTCCACCACCGCCCAGCTAGCCATGGGCGACGCCCTGGCGGTGGCCGTGATGACCGCCCGACAGTTCTCCAGAGAGGACTTCGCCGCCCTGCATCCCGGAGGACCGCTCGGCCGAAAGG
>JAUVSA010000301.1 GCA_030597345.1 Bacillota bacterium | reverse complement strand
GCGGTCGCACGAGATGGGGGCGCTGGTGTGCGCGGGGTGTTGGCCGCAGATGGACGCGGGTCGATTGCGGGAGCGGTTTCCCGAGGTAGATGCTTTCATGGGGCCGGGAGACGTGCCGCGGGTCGTTTCCGTAGTGGCAGGGGCGCTGGAGGGGATGGGCGCGAAAGCGCCGGGCGCCACGCCATCTTCTTACCTCTACGATGATGGAACGCCGCGGGTGTTGGCGACCGCGCCGTGGACGGCGTATGTGAAGATTGCAGAGGGGTGCAGTCACCGCTGTCGGTTCTGTGTCATCCCACGACTGCGAGGGCGCTACCGAAGCCGTCCTCTGGGCTCGATAGTGCGGGAGGCGGACGGGCTGGCGGCGGGGGGAGTACGGGAGATCAACCTGGTTGCCCAGGACACGACAGCTTACGGTGGCGACCGGGCGGAGGGCGATATCGCCGATGTGCTGTCGGAAGTCGCCGCCGTCGAGGGCCTGCGGTGGGTGCGGCTGCTGTACGCGTTTCCGGGCCGAGTGACACGGCGGTTGATCGAGGCAATGGCCGGGGAGCCGAAGATCTGTGAGTACATCGACGTGCCATTTCAGCACGCGGATCGGGGCGTGCTGCGGCGGATGGGACGCCCTGGAGATGGCGAGAGCTACTTGCGGTTGATCGGCCGGCTGCGGGAGGCAATGCCCGGTGTTGCCATTCGGAGCAGCTTTATGGTCGGGTTTCCAGGCGAGCGGCGAGGGGAGTTCCGGCGGCTGCTGGAGTTCGTGGAGGCGGCGCAGTTGGACCGGGCGGGGGTCTTTTGCTTCTCGCCGGAGCGGGGGACGCCCGCGGCCGAGATGGAGGGGCAGGTGGCGCGGGAGGTGGCGCAAGAGCGCTACCACGAGCTGATGATGCTGCAGCAAGGCATTTCGCTGGGCCGCAATCAACGGTGGGTGGGGCAGGAGATGGAGGTGCTGATCGAGGCGGGGGGCGATTCGCACGGGGAATGGGTGGGGCGGAGCTTCCGGGACGCGCCGGAGATAGATGGAACGGTGAAGGTTAGCGCCGGTTCGCTCGATCTTCGGCCAGGCCAGTTCATCCGCGCGGTGGTGGGGCAGGCGGAACCGTACGACCTATTAGCCGAGCCGGCCGTTGGCGGCGACGGCCACCAGGCGCGGGCTACTGGGTCTGCTGGGAGAGGGTGCGGTCGAGGTAGGCGACGGTGAAGAGATAGCCGCCGCCGTGGGTGGGTTCGTCCTCGGATCGGTGGATCTTACACCAGAGGACTTCGTCCTTGTCGTCCCTGCCGACCTCCAGGGAGGAGACCTCCAGGGCGGGCCACTGCTCCCTGAGAAAAGTCAGCATATGCAGAGCGAATAGCTCGGCTTGAGCGCGTTCCACGTGATTCCCTCCTCGTCGGCCGGTGCTGCCGGGCCGTCATTCTCTCAGGCGTTCACAGGGATGGCTTCGTCGGGAGGTGGTGACTCTCCTGCCGCGCGCGGGGAGACTACGGGAGACTAAAGGGGGGAGCGCGGGTCTTCATGGGGAGGGCTTCGCGGGATGTGGTATACATCAAAGCCTGGTGCGATATCTGGAGGTAGTCCGGCGATGTCGAAGTCAGTAGAACCGATCGATATCGCCGGAAACGTGGCCCGGGTCCGGGACGGGATCGCGCGGGCTGCGGACCGGGCGGGGCGGCGGCCGGAGGAGATAAAGCTGGTCGCCGTTTCGAAGCTTGTGGGGGCGGAACGGGTGCGGGAGGCGCTTGCCGCGGGGGTGACGGAGATAGGGGAGAACTACGTGCAGGAGGCGGCGGCGAAGCGGAGCGAGGTGGGAGAAGGGGCGAGGTGGCACCTTGTTGGACACCTGCAGCGGAACAAGGCAGGGAGCGCGGCAGCGATCTTTGACATGATACAGACCGTGGACCGGGTGCGGATCGCGGAGGCGATCGGGAGACGGACAGAGGCTGACGGCCGCACTATGGAGGTGCTGCTGCAGGTCAACACCTCGGGGGAGGAGAGCAAGTTCGGAGTGAGGCCGGAGGAGGTGGAGGGGCTGCTGGAAGCGGTGAATGCCGTTCGGGGGGTTCGGGTGGAGGGGCTGATGACGATCGGGGCGTGGGACCCTGACCCAGAGCGGGCGAGGCCGGAGTTTCGCCTGCTCGCCGATCTGGCGAGGCGGCTGGAGGACCGGACCGGCGTGGAGATCAAGTGGCTGTCGATGGGAATGAGCCACGATTTCGAGGCAGCGATTGAGGAGGGGGCAAATCTGGTTCGGATCGGAACCGGGATTTTCGGACCCCGGCCGAGATAGCCCCAGCGTACGGATTCGATAATCGCAGCTGGGTCGCAGCAACACGTTACAGCACAGATCGATGGGAGGGCTATCGTATGTTTGGTCTGCTCGACAGGGTTAGGTCGTGGTTGTTTGCGGAGGACGATTTCAGTGCAGTGCCGCCGGGCGAGGAGGAGGAGGAGTTTTCGGCTGCGCCGCGTCGGCGGGGGAGGTTGATTCGCCTGCATTCGCGCTCGGGCGAGATCTTCATTCGGCGTCCGCGGGATCAGGATGAGGCAAGGATCTGCGTGGACTGTCTGCGGGGCCGGCGCGCGGTGGTTGTAAATCTGAGGGAGGTGCAGCCGGACCACGCGCTGCGCGTGTTCGATTTCCTGGCCGGCGCGACATACGCACTGGGCGGCCAGTTGGAGCAGGCCGGAGACGGGGTGTACTTGGTTACACCTCACAACATTGGGATCATGGCGGAGGAGGCGGCGGCGGCGGCGAGCTCGGCCGGCTCCTCCAGTTCGGCCAGTTCGGCCAGGTCCGAGTTCTGGCAAGAGGTCTGATCTGAGGGTCCGGCCTCTGCTGCTGAAGGCAGCAGAGCCGGCATGTGGCAAGGGGAAGAAGAGCGGCCTCCTGGGGCGAACGGGAGGCCGGGAAAGTGTCAACAGCCCGC
>JAUVSA010000110.1 GCA_030597345.1 Bacillota bacterium | reverse complement strand
TCGGAGCCGCCATCCTCTCTCCCATCCACTTCCTGGAACCAGCGGCTGGCATCGTGCGCGCCCATCACGAGCGCTGGGACGGGCTGGGCTACCCGCAGGGAACCAGCCGCAACAGAGTCCCTCTGGGGGCGAGACTGCTGGCGCTCGCCAACGCCTACGTGGGAATGACCCACTCCTCCGCCCACCCCCTGCTCAGCCCCGAACTCGCCCTCTCCCGGCTCCGCCAAGCCGCCGGCTCCCGCTTCGACCCCGCCTTGCTACAAATACTGGACGTGCTCGTGCTCCCCGCCAGCGCCCCCACGCCATATACTGGCGCCAGTTGATCCGCAGCCAGGTATAGCGCGGCCCCGCGATTGGGCCGTCCATTTATCATCCAGGCTTGTCCGGGACCCTGGGAACATCCAACAATACGCGGTCTCCCACCTGCCACACGCGTCGCACCGGCAAGCTCTCCCAGAGCTCCCGTGCCTTCGCCGGAGCTACCAGAGCTACCGGCCCTCCTTCCAGGTGAGCTAGCGCCTGGTCGAATTGATCGCGCCCATAGGCGGGAACGGGTCGGCCCAGAACGAACGCCACGGCTTCAGGGCGCGTGTCATAGAGGACAACTTGACTCCGCGGCAGCTCCCGTTGGGCAAGTTGCGCCAGGCGATACTCCCTGCCTCCCTCCAGATACGGGGAGAGCACCGGCAGAATCCCCAGCAACACGGCGCCGACAGCAACAAGCTGCCCACCGATGATCGCCCCCAGTCCCGCGCGAACGCGGCCCGTCAGCGCGCAGGCGCCGCCAAGCGCGATGACAGCGTAGCCGGCGATCCATACCAGCACCGGAACGACGAGCCGGGACGCCGCGTGAGCGGCCTCCACCCGCTCGCCCAGGCGCGCTGCCAGCGCAGGCAAGAGCGATGTCAGCCCCGCCAGCACCACTGCCCCCGCGATCACCGCGACCCACGGCGCCCGTCCCGGCGCCCGCAGCCGACGATCCAGCTCCACCCCGACCAGCATGGCCATCGCCGGAAACAACGGGGTAACGTACCCTGGCAGCTTCGTCCGGATGAGTGAGAACGGAATCAAGACCACCAGAAACCACACGATGAGCAGGCTGCGCCATAAGGCCCGCTCGCTTTCGGTTTCCGCCCTCCGAGAGGCCAGCGCTGGCGGCAGGAACATGACCCAGGGGAAAAACGAAACAACGATGCAGACCGCATAGTAGAAGAACGGACCGCCGTGTCCCTGCATCGGCTCGGCCATGCGCGTCAGATGCTCCCGCAGGAACAGGGTTGATCCGAACGATTCACCGTGGCGGTCCCCCATCAAGTAGAACCATGGCAACGCGACAGCGACAAAGAGCGCGACAGCGATGACGACCGAACTACCTCTCGCGAAGGCCCCCCACCCGCGGGTGCTTGGCAAGCTCTCCGGCCCATAGCGCCGGAAGATCAACGCGTGGACCGTCGCAATGGCAACTGGCAGGAAGCCGGCCATTCCCTTCAGCAGCACCGCGAGGCCGACACAGAGACCGAAGCCACCCCCCAGCGCGATCAGCGCTCGGCCGCTTGCTGTCCGCCAGCGGGCGTAGGCGAGGATGGCAAGTGTGCTCAGGCACATCAGAGGCACGTCCAGGATTCCCATGCGGCCAATCAGGGCAATCTGAAGGGAAGTTGCCAGCGCGACGCCGGCTAGCAGTCCAGCCCGCGCGCCCCACACCCGCGCTCCGGCCGCTGCAGTGAGCACCACGGTGGCGACCGCCATCAGTGCTGCCGGTAGGCGCGCGGCAAACGGGGATACCCCGAACGCCGAGTAGCTCATCCACGCGAGCCAGTAGTACAGCGGCGGCTTCTCGAAGAACGGCCCGCCGTTTACGCGGGGTGTAATCCAGTCTCCGCTGGCGAACATCTCCCGCGCCGCTTCCGCGTACAGGGATTCGTCGCGCCCAAGCAGCGGCAAGCGGCCGAGTCCGCCAAGAAAGAGCACAGCACTGCCCGCGAACAACAGCAGGAACGGTATTGCGCGGCCGATCTTGCTTCCCGTCACACGTGGGACTTTCTACCTCGCAACGGTTGTCCCTTGCCCCTGTCCCCGGCATGCGCGCCGCGCGACCAGGTGTCCGACGCCGATACCCAGGATCGCACCCGCGCAGATGTCAGATGGAAAATGCACCCCTACGACGACGCGCCCGCCGGCGATCAGTGCTGCCACGACAAACAGCGGCACCCGCCACTTAGGATAGCACCAGGCCAAGACGAACGCCAGCGCAAAGGTCGTGGTGCTCTCTCCCGATGGAAAAGACTGAAGCTTGCTACTCGTGAAGTAGTCACGCCACCCTTCGGCCGATACGTCGGTCCAGGGCCGGGGGCGATGGACCAGCACCTTGAGGGCAAGCGCGGCGGCCCCTGAGAGCACGAACGATGCTAGCATCATAGCGCCGGTACGAACTGTCGGGAGGCGGAGCAGAGCGCTCCCCGCGATCACGAGCAGGATTGCTCCCACCTGCAGATAGCCAGTGCCCAGCCAGCGGATCGAGTGGTTGATGGCCTCCGCGAACGGTGAGTGGTGGAGCGGTCTGACGGCCTCCATCACCACGCCATCTATCAGGAATACCATCACCAGCGCAAGTGCGAGAAGCGCCCAGACGAAGAGAGCGCGACTCGATAGGGCTGCTTTCGCCCGTCCGTACGCGCGCGCCGCAGATGAGTTTGGAATATCCCGGGCCATGAGTCAGTGTCCGGCATTATACCGAGCCGAGCACAGGCACACAAGTGCGGGCCGCCATGTGCACCTGGCTGGCCTCGCCCTCCTCTTGGGCGGCCAGCACGCGATGTGTCTCCTCGAGTTGTTCGCAGGGCAATCTCTGGACTGCTCTTTGTCCCCTCCGGAAGGATGCCCTGTACCTTGCTCCTTCTCCTGCGCCTAGGCCATGCTCTCCTCGCCGTCGTTCGCGATAGTAGCCGGCGAACGGCTGCAGCCCGAGAAGCCAATAGGGGCAGCGATTGACTCGCTGCCCCTACCTGTCCAATTGGGGGATGCTGCCGCCCTACTTGACCTCGACGGTGGCGCCGGCATCTTCCAGTGTCTTCTTGGCGGCCTCGGCTTCTTCCTTGCTGACCGCTTCGTTCACGGGCTTTGGCGCGCCCTCCACGAGTTCCTTCGCCTCCTTGAGCCCGAGGCTGGTCAGCTCTCGCACCGCCTTGATAACCTGTATCTTCTTGGCGCCGAAGCTGGTGAGGATGACGTCGAACTGCGTCTGTTCCTCAGCCGCAGCATCCGCGCCCGCCGGCCCTGCCGCTGGCGCTGCCATCGCCATCGCCGTCACACCGAACTCCTCCTGGATCATCTTCACCAGTTCGTTGAGTTCGTGCACGCTCTTTTCCTTGATCGCCTCAAGGATTCCGTCATTGGTCAGACTTGCCATTCTTCTCCTCCACTTGTTATCTCGTCTCTTATCTCGTTATGTTGCCAGTTGGGCGCGGTCTTCAGGCCTCGGCCGCCGCGCCGGCCTCTCCCTCGCGCTGTTTCACGATGGCATCCAGGGTGAGCGCCAAATCGCGCGGCACCGCCTGAAGTGCTCCTACGAGCTGGCTCAGCGGGGCAGAGAGGCACGCAACAAGCCTCCCCAGCAGCTCCTCGCGCGGCGGGAGCGAGGCAAGTTCCGTCACCTGGCCGCCGTCCATCAGCTGGCCCTCGATCCACCCGCCCTTGAACTCCAGCTGCTCGTGAGCGCGCGCGAAGACCGCCATCTCCTTCAACACGGGTGCCGGGTCCCCGGAGACAAATGTCACCGCCACCGGGCCTTCCATGTGCTCGGCCAGCCCGGACTTGTCCCCCTCCCCTAAGGCGCGCTGAAACAGGCGCTTCTTGACGACCCTCAACTCTCCGCCCGCGCCTCTGATTGCGCGCCGCAGCACCACCATCTCCTTGACCGCCAGTCCCCGGTAGGCGCAGAGGACCAGGTGCTCCTTCTCCCGGAGCGTCTCCTCGAAGTCCGCAACCAGCCGCTCTTTCTCCGACTTCCGCACAGCTCACCTCCTTCCAAACGCAAATTCCCCCGCCGAAGCGAGGGAAGTAGTCCCGAGCGGCCCTGCGCCGCTCGATTTCTTCTCCCTGCCTCGGCAGGCGTCCGCACCTAGGCGGACCTTAAGCTATCGCACCTGCTGTCTATGGCAGCTTGCAGCGACAGTACGGAAACCTACATCGACTCCGCCAGAGCCTGGGCCGAGGACGGATCTACGGGCACCGATGGTCCCATGGTGGAACTGACTGCTATCTTGCGTAGATACTGTCCCTTCGCGGCCGCCGGCCGCGCCCGGAGTATCGCGCCGATAAGGGTACCGAAATTCTCCGTCAGCTTCTCAGGCTCGTAAGAGGCCTTCCCGATCGCGCTCTGCACCACCCCGCTCCTGTCCATCCGGAACTGCACCCGCCCCCCCTTCAGATCGCGAATGATCGCGGCGATGTCCTCTCCCACCGTCCCCGCTTTCGGATTGGGCATACGGGGGCCGAGCCGCTTCCCCAGCCGTCCCACTACCCGCATCATTTCCCGGGCGGCAACCAGCACGTCGAAATCTTTCCACCCGCCCTCGATCTTCGCCACCAGGTCCTCCGCGCCGACGACGTCAGCACCCGCCTCTTCCGCCTGCTGGGCGGCCTCGCCCCTGGCGAACGCTGCCACGCGCGGCGATTTCCCCGTCCCGTGGGGAAGTGTAACCGTGCCCCGAACCATCTGCTCGCCGGCCCGCGCGTCTACACCGAGCCGCACCGCGAGCTCCACCGTCTCGTCGAACTTCGCAGAGGCAGCATCCTTCACCAGTCGAAGCGCCTCCTCTGGCGAGTAGAGCTGCTCTCTATCCAGGGTGGCGACTGCCGCTTGATATCGCTTGCCGTGTCTTCCCATCGTATTACCGCTTGCTATTCCCTTCTTGGCCCTCCCCTACTGCTCCGTCGACGTCAAACTCATCACGTCCCTCGGCCACCTCAATCCCCATACTGCGGGCCGTCCCCTCGATGATCTTCGCCGCCGCTTCCACATCGTTGGCGTTGAGATCGCGCATCTTCACCTCGGCGATCTCCCGTACCTGCGCCGGGGTCACTGTGCCGACCGCCGCCTCGCGACCTGCCTCCCCCGCGCCCTTCTCGATCCCAGCCGCTTTGCGCAGCAACTGAGATGCCGGCGGTGTCTTCAACTCGAAAGTGAACGAGCGATCCTCGTAGATCGTGACCTCGACCGGCACGATGGACCCCACCTGAGAAGCCGTTGCCGCGTTGTAGGTCTTGATCAGCTCCATCAGGTTGATCCCGTGAGGAGCCAGAGAGGGACCCACCGGCGGCCCCGTCGTCGCCTTCCCGGCCTCGATCTGCAGCTTCACCACTGCTCGTACCTTCTTCGCCATCGCTTCTCGCTCTTTCCCTCAGTCCAGCTTCTCGACGTCCGCAAAGTCGACTTCCACGGGGGTCTCCCGTCCGAAGATGGAGACCAGCACCCGCAGCTTCTCTCGCTTCAGGTCCACCTCCACGATCTTGCCATGTATCCCGTCGAACGGCTCCGACGTGATCCGCACTGTCTCGCTCTCCTGCCAGGCGGCCCGCAGCGGGGGAGCGTCTTCGCTCACCGTCGTCAGCAAGCGGTCCACCTCTTCCGGCTGCAGCGCGACCGGCTGCCGGTCGGGCCCAACGAAGCCGGTTACCCCAGTCGTGTCCCTGACCAGGTGACGAGTCTCATCGTCCAGCTCCATCTCGACAATGACGTACCCGGGGAAGATCTTATGCTTGGTCACCTGGCGCCGGCCCCGGCGAGTGCCCCGAAGCTCCTCCTCCGTCGGCACCAGGATGCGGCCGATCCTGTCTTCCAGCCCCGAAGACGACGAGCGCCGTTCGATGCTAACCTTGATCTTGTCCTCGTGCCCTGTGAACGTATGGACCACGTACCACTGCTTAGCCATGGTCACCTCGACCGCCACCTGCCATTAAAACAGATGTCTGGTGAAAACCGACAGCACCGAACTCCACAAGAACATAAACAGCCCCACCACCACCACTACCGCGACCACGAATCCCGTCAACTTGACCACGTTCTCCTGCGTCGGCCAGATCACCCTCTGCAGTTCCAGCCACGCGTCTCGGAAGAACCCCTTCACCGTGGCCAATCGGCCCCCTCGACCCCCACCCGCGCGTCCTTCTTGTGCAGCTGCTCTCACGTTCTCAGTCCTCGTCCGCGCCCATTCTCGCAAGTGGCAGGCCCGGCGGGATTCGAACCCACACCCTCCGGTTTTGGAGACCGGCGCTCTACCAGTTAGAGCTACGGGCCTGCGTCCCCGCGCTCCCTATCGGCGGGCCCGCGCGGTAAGCCCTGTCTCTCGGTGCTCTGTGTGCTTCCGGCAGGTCGAACAGTACTTGCGCAGCCTCAACCGGTCTGGATCATTGCGCTTGTTCTTGTAGCTTGTATAATTCCGGTTGCGGCACTCCGTGCACGCCCACCAGAAGCCTCGATCGTGCATTCGGCCCTGCCGTGCCACAGACTGCACTCCCTTCTTCTGGCCCACAGGGCCAAGACAAAGAGAGCCGGCGGCACTACGTCTGTCCCGCTCGGCTCAGACATCGTTCCGATACCACCGTACTGTAGCACATGGCATTCCCCGCGTCAAGGGGGCCGCACCTCCTCCGATGCCGTGCGGCACACCGCTATTGCGACAGCCACCTCTTCATTCTCGCCCTCGTTTCTGACACAGAGAAGGGCTTCTGGACGTGCTCAATCGCCCCCACATTCAGACACGCATCGATGATAGACCTCTCGGCCTGCCCGCTCACGATCACGACCTTCGTCCGTGAGTCCTTGCACAGTTCCTGGCACACCAGCACGCCAGAGGCGCTCGATCCGGGAAGCACGATGTCCAGCAGCACCAGGTCGGGCCGATCGCGCCGAGCGATCTCCACCGCGCTGTCTCCATCCGCCGCCACGATCCGGCATGGCACCGATGCCCCCTCAACAACGGCCCTCAGCAGCGTCCGCATGCCGGCCTCGTCGTCCACAATGAGCACTGTCTTCTTGCTGAACTCCTCCTGCTCACGCTTGACAGAGCT
>JAUVSA010000335.1 GCA_030597345.1 Bacillota bacterium | reverse complement strand
GTGGTGCACGTGCTGGCGGCGGCCTCTGATGCGACGATTGCGGAGTGCGTGGCGGCGGGCCGGGAGTATGGGGCGCGGATAGTGGCCGATCTGCTGGGGGCGGCCGATCCGGTGGCGAGGGCGAAAGAGGTGGCGAAGCTGGGAGTTGACTGTGTGGGGGTGCATACCGCGATCGATATGCAGATGCGGGCGGCCGATCCGTTCGGCCAGCTGCAGGCGATTGCGGAGGCGGTCGAGGTGGAAGTGTGTGTGGCGGGTGGGATTCACTCCGAGAACGCGGCAGAGGCGGTGGAGGCAGGGGCATCGGTGGTGATCGTGGGGGGAGCGATCGCGAAGGCGCCGGACGCGAGGAAGGCGACGGCGGAGCTGAAGCGGGCGATCACGGAGGGAGCGCGCATCCCAACCACGCTGTACAAGCGGGTCACCGGGGAGCAGATCAGGCAGACCCTGATGCAGATCTCGGCCGCTAACCTGTCCGATGCGATGCACCGGCGCGGGGTGCTGGCGGGGCTGCGGCCGGTGGGGCCGGGCTTGAAGGTAGTGGGGCCTGCGTTCACGGTGCGCACTGCGCCCGGGGATTACGCCAAGCCGGTGGAGGCGATAGATCAGGCAAGGTCGGGGGATGTGATTGTAGTGGAGGCAGGGGGAGTGGGGCCGGCGATATGGGGGGAGATGGCATCTCGCAGCGCGATGAATCGGGGGGTGGCCGGGGTGGTGATCGACGGGGCGCGGCGGGACAGCGGGGACATCAGGAAGCTGGAGTTTCCGGCCTTCTCGCGGGTGATCTGTCCGAATGCGGGGGAGCCCCGGGGTCTGGGGGAGATCGGGGTATCCATCACGGTGTCCGGCGAGATTGTGGAGCCGGGCGATTGGATTCTGGGAGACGACGACGGGGTAGTTCGGATTCCCCGCGATCAGGCAGCGGAGTGGGCGAACCGGGGGATGGAGTGGTACGAACGTGAGAATCGCGTTCGGCAAGAGATCCAGGATGGCGGGACGTACGGGGAGCTGACCGAGCTGGAGAAATGGGAGAAGCAGCGATAGGCGCGAGCAGTCGGGCGGGCCGGCGGCCGAGCGATGGCAGGGTAGCGCAGGATTCAGCCTGCCATATTTCAGCGGCGCCGCCGCGGGACAGGCTGAAGCCTGTCCGTACCCGGCCGATTGCGGATGTTTGGCGCGCGATGGTGGCGGGGCGATGAAGATCGCGATCGTTGGCCCAGGGGCCATTGGGTGCTTGTTTGCGGGGCTGCTGAGCCGGGATGGACACGAGGTCTGGCTGATCGACCACCAGGCGAAGCGGGCGCGCATGCTGGCTCGCCGGGGGGTGTGGGTTTCGGGGGTGACGGACGAGTTCAATGCGCGGGTGAAGGCGACGGCGTCTCCCAGGGAGGCAGGGGAGGCGCGGGTGGTGATGGTGGCGGTCAAGTCGTACGCTACGGCGGAGGCGGCGCGGGCGGCGGAGCCGCTGGTGGGGACGGACACGACAGGGATGACGGTGCAGAACGGTCTGGGGAACATCGAGGCGCGGCAGGAGGTGCTGGGGGAAGATAGGGTGATCGGGGGTGTCACTTCGCAGGCGGCGACGCTGGTGGCGCCGGGACAGGTACATCATGCGGGTCACGGAGCGACCGTGATAGGGGAGCCGAGCGGGGAGTTGAGCGAGCGCCTGACGGAGATTGCGGGAGCATTCAGCGCCGCCGGGATGCAAGTGAATCTGACGACCGATCTCGAGGGAGAGGTATGGCGGAAGCTGATCGTGAACGCGGGGGTGAACGCAGTGGCGACGCTGGCGCAGGTGCACAATGGGGGCATTGTGGAGTCGAGGAGCCTGCGGGGGGTGCTGGTGGAGGCGGTCGGCGAGGCGGCGGCGGTGGCGAAGGCGAAGGGGGTGCGTCTGGGGCAGCAGGACCTGGGCGCGTACGCTCAGGAGATCTGTCAGCGCACGGCGGATAACGTTAACTCGATGCTGCAGGACGTGTACCGGAAGCGGCGGACGGAGGTGGATGCGATCAACGGGGCGGTGGTGCGGGAGGGGAAGGCGGTG
>JAUVSA010000189.1 GCA_030597345.1 Bacillota bacterium | reverse complement strand
GCCGTCGCGCACCCGGTTGTCGCCGATGTTCTCGAAGAACCCCACTGCGTCGCCGAGCCCGAGCAGGTGGTTGTCCAGCACCTCCTCCAGGTCGGCCTCGCCGAAGTGCTCGACCAGCTTCTCCAACCCGGGGTGCGTGAAGCCGAACGACCACGGGACATACGGCGGCCGCTCGCCGTCCAGAACGAGTTTGATGACTTCGCGTTTGGTCACGTTCCGTCTCCTCGACCACCTTGCGGGGAAGCATCTCCCGATGCGGCCTGGCGCTGTTCTGTAGGGCGGCACCTCCCGATGCCCCCGGGCGCGGTCGGGAGACCGCGCCCTACAGTTGGATTGAGCCGACGAGGTCGCTGACCTGGCGGATGCCGTGCCTCTGAAGATACTCACGAATGCCCGCAACGATGCGGTTGCCGGCCGCCGGGTCCGCATACAGCGCGGTGCCCACGGCGACGGCGGAGGCGCCGGCGATGATGAATTCGAGCGCGTCGTTGGCATTCCAGATACCCCCCATGCCAACGACAGGCACCTCCACCGCCTGCGCAACCTGATGGACGCGGTAGACCGCGGCCGGCCTGATGGCCGGGCCGGAGAGACCGCCTGTGCCGGCGGCCAGCAGAGGGCGGCGGCCCTCCACATCTATCACCATCGCCGAGAACGTGTTAGTTAGGGAGATAGCATCCGCACCCGCGCGTTCGCAGGCCTGGGCGACGCTCGCGATATCTGTCACGTTTGGGGTGAGCTTCGGGATGATGGGCTTCTTGGTGGCGGCCCGCACCGCGGCCGTCACCTCCGCGCTCGCCTCCGCATCGACGCCGAAGGCCATGCCCCCCTTCTTCACATTGGGACACGAAATGTTGATCTCGATGGCGGCGACGTCGGTGCCGTCGAGAGAGCGGGCGCACTCCGCGAACCCTTCCGGCGTGTCGCCCGCGATGCTGGCGACGACGTTGGTGCCATGGGCGAGGGCGGCGGGAAGCTTGTCGCGCAGGAATGCATCCAGGCCGACGTTTTCGAGTCCGATTGCGTTGACCATCCCGGCGGGTGTCTCGACCGTGCGATGGGCCGGCGGATTCCCCTGTCGCGGCTCGCGGGTTATCGTCTTGAGGACGAGCGCTCCCAGCTCGCCGTAGTCGGCGAGGCCCGCGAATTCGTCGCCATAGCCGAAGATCCCGGAGGCGATCATGACCGGATTCTTCATCGCCATCGAGCCGATGGTGACGCCGAGGTCGGGCTTCGTCATGGTGTCAGCCGCTCCCAGTCGATCTCGGAGGCATCGAACACAGGGCCATCGCGGCAGACAGTCTTGTAGCTCGCCCCGTCGGCCGAGCGCGCAGGCACGACGCAGGAGCGACACGCACCGAGGCCGCATGCCATGCGCTCCTCGAGGGAGACCTGGAGGGGGAGGCCTCCGCGTGCTATCTCGGCGAGGCGCTTGAGCATTGCCCGGGGTCCGACCGCGAACATCGCGGCGCCCTCTCCAGGGAGCTCGTCCAGCCTGGCCTGGACCACCTCGGTGATGCGGACGCCCTCTACAGACTCACTCACGAAGGTGACTTCAGCCCCAAGCGCCTCCATCTCGGGGAGAGTGGCGCCTCCGGCCTGCGGCCGCTCAACGCGGAACGGTATCTTCTCGTCCGTCTCGGCCCCGGCGAGCAGGATGACACGCACGCCGAGGCCGCCCAGCCTCTCGACTAGGAACGAGACAGGCGCGAGGCCGATGCCCCCAGCGACGATGACGGCCAGACTGAGGCCCGGAGAGATGCGAAAGCCGTGTCCCAGAGGGCCGATGATGTCGAGCGACTCCCCCGCGGCCTTAGCCGCGAGCAGCCGCCCACCGTTGCCCCGCACGCGAAGCAGGATCTCCACACCGTCGGGAGGCCGAAGACGCGAGATGCTGTACGGACGGCGCAGCAGCGCGGCGGAGGGCGGTCGGTCGATTTCCTCGGGTGGGTGACACCAGATATGGAGGAACTGGCCGGGTTGGGCCGTGGTGACGATTTGCGGTGCGCGAAGAAGGAGACGTCGGTGGTTCGCAGCCACGCGCTCGCTCTCCAGGACCTCGGCCTGAAGGCGCAGAGGACCCGACCCGGAGGGCGCCTGCGTTCCGGGCGGGGGGGACGTATGCGGCTCGCTCATTCCTCGGCCTCGACGCGGATCCCTATGGACTTGGCCACCTCCGGCTGCACGCCCGCGCGGTCGGTGACAGTGCAGGTGGCGAGAAGATCGCCGGGCTTCTTGTATACGTGCTTCACCTTGGCCCCCAGCGCCTGCTCTTGAATGCCGTCTGACTTGTCGAAGTCCCAGGAGAATCTGGGGTTGATGGGTCCTCCCCGCAGCTCGGCCGAGAACTCGATGACACGGTTGATGCGGGTTATCGAGGGATTGGCACTGACCGTGACCTCAACCGGATTGCGGTCGACGAGCAGCCCAACGCGGCCCAGGTAGAACACATCTGATTCATCGGCGAAGATCCCTATCGCGCGCACCGTGCTGGCCGATTCAATGTTCTCCATCTGAGAGAGAGGCACCGTGACCGGGACCCATCCCTGCGCATCCTTGGGCATTACCCCGACCGGCACAGAGTCCGCGATCATCGGGCCCTGATCGGTGAAGAGCACGACGCGAAGGTTACGCAGCACGAAGATCTTCCCTTCAGGCGATCCACCGGCCGCGATGCGGCCGGCAGCCGTTCCAGGAGTGGCCCTGGTCGCACCGCGGCCACCACCGCCACCACCGCGCCCGCCCATGCCGCCGCGGCCACCCATGCCACCGCCGCGGCCGCCCATACCACCGCCGCGGCCACCCCCACCACCGCCGCGACCACCCATACCACCGCCGCGGCCGCCGATACCACCGCCGCGGCCGCCGGCTCGGCCCGCTGCGGCCCCAGTCCGAGTGCGGCGCTCTTCCCGCTCCTGTTCGCGCTGAGCTATCTCGCTCCTGGTCTGAGCAGGGCTCACGCGGAGATCGAGGTAGGCGAATCGGGAATCAACGAAATCGCTCAGATCCGCCGGGTGCTTGAAGTGCAGAACGATGCCCTGGTGGGGACCCTGAGAGGTGACCTTGAGAACCTCGGGGCCGACGTAAGTGGCCTCGTAGACCGACTCGGCCTCCCCACTTCCCCACGGAGTCACAGTAATGCCGCCTGAATCGGCCTCGAGGTCCCCGTCGTACAGCAGCGTCTGTCGCTCAGGGCCGACCAGCCTCATGATCTGTGCCTGGCTGACCCCAAGGGCAACGAGCCCGGCAACTGCCGCTACAGTGAGAAAGAATCTTGCAATGCGCGACATCTCGATCACCTCCCACCCGTCCGCGGAGCGGACTAGGTCACAAAATGTGCAAGCACTTCATTCGAGATGAGCCACTTGCCCGGCGGTATTCGCAGCCGGCCGTCTGCGGCTATCACTAATCCCTCGCTGCAGAGCCGGTCGATCTCAGCCGAGAAGACCGCGCGCGGCGACAGGCCGCAGCGCGCCTCGATCTCCTCCTCCGAAACGCCCTCCGCGCAGCGCAGCCCGAGCATTAGGGCCTCTCCGACCCGCTGCCGGGCCGACAGGGCCTCCGCCCGCGCCACCGGAATCCGGCCCCGCTCCAGCCATTCAGTATAGACTCCCGGAGAGGGCACATTGTTCCACCTTACACCGCCCCGGTGGGAGTGCGCGGATGCCCCCAGGCCCAGGTATTCGGCATTGGTCCAATATCTCCTGTTGTGGCGGCATTCCCGCCCGACACGAGCGAAATTCGAGATCTCGTAGTGCCCGTAGCCCGCCTCTCCGAGCATATCAGCGGCGAGCAGGTACATGTCGGCGCTGAGATCATCGTCTGGCGCCGGAAGGCGGCCGCCCTCTATGTCGGCGGCGAGCGGGGTCCCCGGCTCGACCGAGAGGGCGTAGCAGGCGATATGGTCGGGCCCGGCGTCGACCGCCTGACTGAGGCTATCCCGCCATTGCTCCAGGGATTGCCGCGGCACGCCGTAGATCAGGTCGAGGTTGAGGTCCCCACATCCCGCCGCCCTGGCCGCGCCGATCGCCGCCTCCGCTTCCCCCGCCGTGTGAATCCTCCCGAGCGTTCGCAGCACGTCATCGGAGAACGACTGGACACCCAGGCTGAGGCGGTTCACACCTGCCGCGAACAAGGCGCCCAGCTTCGCCTCTTCCGCGGTGCCGGGATTAGCCTCGACCGTGATCTCCGGCTCGGCGGCGAGAGCAAAGCGCACGCGGAGCCGAGCGATGAGGTCCGCCAGCCATTCCGCCGGCAGCATCGTCGGCGTGCCGCCGCCCAGGTAGACCGTGGTGACCGAAGCGCCGTGGAACTCGTCGGAGGCCGAGCGGAGATCCATCTCAACCGCGAGCGCATCCAGGTAGCGGCGCGCGGCGGGGAGTCCCCCCGCCTCCTCCAGGGCCTCCGAGGCGAAGTCGCAGTACGAACACTTGCTCAGGCAGAACGGGAGGTGGAGGTATACCCCTGTATCGCCTTCGCAATCACTCCGCGATCTTGAGCACGCTGAGGAAGGCTTCCTGGGGGACATCCACCTTTCCGATCTGCCGCATGCGCTTCTTGCCGGCCTTCTGCTTCTCGAG
>JAUVSA010000133.1 GCA_030597345.1 Bacillota bacterium | reverse complement strand
GCGACCAGCCGCGGCTTCCGGCCCCGCCTAGTAGTTCTCCAACATCGCCCAGACACTTTCCCGGATGATATTCGGGAAGTTGGTCTGCTTGGTCGCCTTCTCGGGTTCTTCGAAGTCCTTCTCCGGGTCGGACATGTCCCACGCGCCTCCCCCGCCGCGGTACCGAAGCGCCTGCGGCGCATTGTGCGCTCTTCCACAGAGAGATTCTCAGGGAGGGTGAACAGCTACCGATAGCATACTACGGCGGTGGTGCGTGTCAAGCATCGGGTGAGGATAGATCGTGGAACGGGAACACCCGCTCCTTCACCGCGGCGACGGATTCCTCGGCGAACTCCCGCGCCACCCGCGCCCAATCCTCGTCGATCACCGGCCCGCCCTCATCGTGCAGCGAAACCGGCTCCTCGCTGTGGGAGTAGTGCTTCGCCTCCGACTCCGGGATGTGCTCGGGGGGCTCTTTGCCGGCCATGCCCGCGAATGCCAGCGTCCACGCCCGCGGCACCACCGTCACATCATACCCACCCCCTCCGAGCGCGATCCACTGCCGCGCCCGCTGCGCCAGTTCCTCCACCACCGCGATATAGCCGCGCGTAGTCAAACACATGTGGGTGAGGGGATCCTGGTAGTGCGTATCCACACCCAACTGAGTGCAGACGAAATCCGGCTCGAATGCCTCCAGAAGCGGAACCACCGTCTCCCGGAATACCCACAGATACACGTCATCGTTGGTGTACGGAGAGAGCGGCAGGTTCACCGAGAATCCCTCCCCCTCGCCCTCCCCGATCTCATCTACATAGCCGGCTCCGGGAAACAGATACCGCCCGCTCTCGTGCACCGAGATGGTCAGCACGTCCCGCCGGCCGTAGAAGGCCTCCTGCACCCCATCCCCGTGGTGCGCGTCGATGTCCACGTAGGCCACCTTCACCCCCTCCCCGCACTCCTTCAGCACGTGCGCGATCGCCACCGCCACGTCGTTGAACACGCAGAACCCCGCCGCCTTGGCCCGGTGACCGTGGTGCAGCCCCCCGCCCGGATTGAACGCTATCGAGGCCTCCCCCTTCAGCACCAGGTCCGCCGCCTTCACCGAGGCCCCGACAACGATCGCGGTCGCCTCGTACATCCCGTCCACGATCGGGTTGTCCACCGTCCCCAGTCCGAACTTGAGCGGATTTCGCAGCGTCCGCCCCTCACTCGGCGCCCGCACCGCCTCGATGTACTCTCGCGTGTGCACCAGCGCGAGGGTGTCCTCCGCCGCGGCCGAAGGCTGCGCCACCTGGATGTTGGATCCCTCCAGCAGGCCGCATGCGCGAAGCAACTCATATGTGCGCACCACGCGCACGGGCTTCAGGGGATGAGACGGACCGAGATCGTAGTCGTTGAAGCGAGGAGTATATACCAGTGCGACGTCCCGCATAGCGCCCGAGTCGCCAGAACTCAGTCCGCGGGCGGCGCGATGCCGGGTCTATGGCGCCCGAAGACCACCTGCCTGTACTCCCCTTCCCTCTCCACCAGAAGCAGAGCCGGCGCGCCGTAGCTCAGGGCCTGCTCCATCTGCTCAACCAGATCATAGGTGTGCCAGACCGACCGCGCGCCGCAGGCCACGATTCGGTCCCCCGCCTGGATCCCGAGCTGGCTCGCCGGGGCCCCCGGGTTCACCTCTGTCACCCTGACTCCCCCGCTGCGGTCCGGCGTGACGTCTACCACCAAACCCACCCCGGCCTCCAACTGCCTTGCCGCCGTCACCAGGGGATCGTCCGGTTCGTGCGGTACCGGCGGATTGACCCGCATCTTGATGGCGAAGCTGACGACGACAATCGCGCCGATCAGCACCAGCGCCCAGGGGGGCAGCAGACGCCTCATCCTTGGCTGTCACCTTCCTGTGGGTCGAGGGCGCCCTCCATCTTCTGCATCTGCTTGGCCACCTCCGCGCGGCGAGCGTAGAAGCTCGTCAGTCCACAGTCTACACAGACATCGGAGTAGAGCCCGATCAACCCGCTTCGATGCTGGCCTTCTCCAGTCACTATCTGAAGCTGCACCCCTGGCACCCGACAGGCCCTGATCATGCTGGTGCCCCCACAGCTCGGACACTTCCGCTGCCGGCGCCTCTCCCGCTTCGGTTGCTTGGTCATGACATTCCCCCTCTCTCCCCCTGGCGCAGCTCAGTGCACCTTCGGCCCTGGCTGCGACCCTTTTGGCGGCTCTGGTATCTTCCCAAACTGCTCCTCGTACCGGCGCACATTCTCCGACAGCGCGTCCCGAAACGCTTTCGCAATCACCGGGTGCATTACCACCCGCACCAGGGTCGGCGCGGAATCCACCTCCCGGCTCTCCGGTCCCAGGCGCTTGAAATCCACCAGAAACTCCAGCGCCACATGCGTGATCTTCGCCAGGTTGGTATATACTACCGGAAACTCTCCATCTCGTATCATATTGCCTGCCCCTCGCTCACCAGCCTTCTTCTTCCTCTTGGGGCTGACGCCAGAGCAGCGTCAGTCCTCCCGCCTCTCCCTCAAGCTCGACCCGACTCGCCCCGATGCTAACCACTCTATATCCGCCGAGCCGGTCTCCTCCTTCCACCTTGTACCGGCGGCTTCCCCGATCGATGCGGGCCGTCGCCGCTCTGCCTTCTTGGCGGATGATGCCCCCTAGCCTCAGATCTTGCTGAGCCTGTGGCGTCGGCGATGCGCCGCCCGTCTGCTGCGACTTGAACGGATCGCGCGTGGCCGCCGATTCCGGCTCCGGCGTCTCCGACGGCTCCTCGGCCCGCTCCACCTGCACCTCCTCCGCCGCTGGCTCCGCTTTCTCCTTCGGAATCGACCTCATCACCACAAACAGCGCCACCGCAATCGCCAACACCGAC
This sequence comes from Bacillota bacterium, assembly GCA_030597345.1. Lineage (GTDB taxonomy): Bacteria > Armatimonadota > Hebobacteria > Hebobacterales > Hebobacteraceae > JAUVSA01. Next base: position 3,371 of record JAUVSA010000133.1, on the reverse strand, counting down.
ACCGCCAGCGCAAGGAACACCACGTCCTGCCGTCGCCCGCCGCTTGCCATCTTCTCGACCTCCTCCCGGCCCCCGCGCCGCTGGCGCGGCTACCGTGCCCGCTCCTCCAGCGGCAGCGGCACGAGCCCCGTAATCACCAGTGTGTGCTCTTCCCCCGATCTCACCACCACCGCCTCGTATTCCTCCTCCGGCTTCACTACCTCCAGCCCCGCTATCAACCCAAAGGGATGGCCCACTGCCCTGTCGTTGAAGCGCGTTATCAGGTCGCCCGGTTGCAGTCCGGCCTGCATGGCTGGGCTGCCGGGGAGCATGGCCGCGACTCGCATGCCCTTCCCCCGGTCCTCCGCCAGCGGCGGGAAGACCGCCCATACCCCCAGCGGCATGAGGCCGATTCGCAGCGCCTCCAGTTCCCGCTCTGTCACCGGGGGCGACCAGGGCAGCTCGGGCTCTGCCTCCCCGTGGTGGTGACTCGCCCCCACCCCCGGGGGCGCCAGCTCCGGACGACTGAAAGCAACATAAGCGATCGCCGTCACGGCTACGAGCACGACGATCACCACTTGCACGCTGACATTCTGCTTCGGCGCCACTCGGCTGACTCCCGCCCGTTCTTTCGTCCTGAAAGTGTACCACGTAAGCCGCGTTTGTGCTAAGCCGGGACCCGGCCTCAAAGCATGCGGAAGGCCTCGACTACGTTCGGTCCCCGATAGGCAATCGTGCGCGCATCGATGCGCTCTCGTCCCGTCACAATTGGCACTTGGTCCGCTTGCCCTGTATTGTTGTACTCGACCCGGATCTCCACCGGGCTCTCCACGCGACAGGGCGCTATCGTCTTCGCCTTCGCCAGCGCACCCTCCGCCGCCCGGCGGATCATCCCACGCACCTTCTCCGCCGGCTCGAGCACCGCCGAATACCGAGACATCCCCTTCTTCGTCGCCACGGCCTCGATCCCCGACACCAGCTCGGCCGCTTCCCGGCACGCCTTCTCACACCCACTGACCAGCACGCTTGGCACTCCGTACTGCCCCGCAATCGAGGCCCACAGACCTATCTCCCCCATCAACTTGCCGTTCACCCACATGTTGTGCCACGCTACCGTGGACATCGTATGGTCCCGCACTGCCCCTTGGGTTCCCGCCATCGCGTGACATCCGAGGAAGAAGGTGGCATCGAAGCTCTCCTCCAGGCCGGGCAGCCACGCCGGCCGCGCCGACCCCATCACGTAGCGCGCCCCCGGATGCAGCTCCTCGAAGATGAAGTTGAAACCGCTCGCGTGCCCGTCATCTACGAGGATGTCGGTGGCGCCGCCCGCCAGTGCTCCCTCCACCGCCGCGTTGACTTCCTGGGTCAACAGATGGCGCGCCCTCTCGTACTCCCGGGAGTCGCCCCCCACCTGGCTGTCCAGCAGCACCCCAGCGACGCCCTCCAGGTCTGTGGTGATGAAAACGCGCATGGTGTTGGCTCCCTCCCCTCGGCGGCATCGAGACCTCCCGCCGACACGCGCTTAACCGGCCGCGCCCACTCCGCCCGCGACCGGCCCCAAGCTGCCATCTTCGGTGTAGTAGGTGTAGTAGGTGGTGCCCAGGACTGGATTTGAACCAGCATGGCCTTGCAGCCACTGGCCCCTCAAGCCAGCGCGTCTACCAATTCCGCCACCGGGGCGACTCGCCGTGTCAGCTCCTCGCCCCGACCACCGCCACCAGTACCGACAGGACCAGAAACGCTGCCGCCACGTATGTGGTTATCCGCCCCAGCTGATCCTCAAGCCCCGCGATGCTGGAAGAGCTCTTCCCCCCGATCGTACCCCAGCCCATCCCCCCGCCGCCGGACCCCTCGCTCTTCGTTGTCGTCACCGCCGTCAGCACAATCAGCCCCAGCGCAGCGACAACCTGTATTACCTGAAGCACAATCCCCATCTGTTCTTACCTCTCACACTCCCCACACCGCCATTCTATCACACGCCCCCAGTCGGCACAAGAGGGGCGTGTGACCGCAAGTTCTGGGTGTACGGGGGAGCGGGGCTGGAGACTGGTTTCGGGACTGAAGTCCCGAAGCACCAGCTTCTATCACACGCCCCTAGTCGGCACAAGAGGAGAACAGCCAGCGCCAGCGCAAACCCTAGCACCACGGAACCTCTCCCGCCCGCCCTGGAAGAGAAGCGCCGCGCTCTCGCTCGTGCCCTCCGCCGGCCCATCCACGTTCGCGGCATCCGCACTCCCGACCCCGGCTTCCGCGGCCGGCTTCGCGTGGAGCCCTCTCGCGTCCTCATCGAGTACCAGGTCGCGCAGTCCGGGTACTTCTGGCACCTCGCCATCATCGAGGAGCTGCTCGACCGCGCGGCCGCGGGGCAGGCGCGGGCCGACTTGCGCCACTAGCCCCCGCTCTTCCGCCTCCACGCCGCCCGCCTCCCGCCGCCAGCGGAACGATGATGAAGACGAACGAGAGGCAGAACACCGACCAGGAGAAGAACGGACCCCATCCCACCGCGCCGTCATCCCGGTTCGCCAGCACGATGTCCGCCGAGATCCAATCCCGATCGAACAGCCCGGCCTCCGCCACCACTCGCCCGCTGGGCGCAATGATCGAAGAGATCCCCGTGCTTGCCCCTCGTACGACCCAGCGATTGCTCTCCACGGCACGCAGCACCGCGATCTGACGATGCTGCTCCGCTGCCGCCGTGCGCCCGAACCACGCATCGTTGGTAATGATCACCAGCACCTGCGCGCCCCGTTCCACCAACTGCCACGAGATGCTCGGGAAGATCGACTCGAAGCAGATCATCGGTCCCAGCGTCGTGGTCTCCGCCTGCATCACACGGTGCATCGTGCCTGGCGCGAAGTCTTCGTCCCGCACGTTGTAGCGATCCAGAAACGGCAGCCACGCCCGGCCGGGAACATACTCCCCAAACGGCACCAACTGGACCTTGTCGTATCGGTCCCGCAGAATGCCGGTGGCAGAGAACAGATAGGCCGAATTCCGCGGCCGTCCTCGCTCATCCCGATACGGCCCGCCGGCGACAAGCCAAGCGCCCAGCTTCCGTGCCACCCCCCCAACTCGCTCCGTTATCCGCGGTTCCTCATACGGGATCCCCGGCAGCACGCTCTCGGGCCACACAACCAACACGGGCCGGTCCTCCGCGGCCTCCGTCGTCAGGGCCACGTAGATGTCGAGCGCCTTCTGACATTCCTCTGCCGTCAGGGGAACATTCACGTCTTCCGCCCGCAGCTCCCCATGGACGCTTCCCTGAATCACCGCCACCCGCACCCGCGGGCCCGAAGGCCCTCCCCGCCCGGCCGCCCAAGTCCTCGCTCCCAACACACACAGCGCCGCCACCCCAACCACTGCCACCACCCGCCTCCCCCACCCCGGCGCCG
>JAUVSA010000101.1 GCA_030597345.1 Bacillota bacterium | reverse complement strand
GTAGCGAGCGCGAATCAGGATATCGATATCGCGCATCTGCCAGTCCATTACGCTCCCATGATACCGTCTGCGAGGGCGAGCTGGCACGCGGGGTTCAGCCAAGCGCGGGGCGAGTCTCTGGTGGCGCAGATTCCCAATCTGCGCTACGTTCGCCCGAGGCGGACGTCCTGTAGGGCGGGCATGTCTCGATCCTGCGAAGCCTCTGCTTCACGAGCCTGCGTAGCATTCCGCAGAGCAGGCTTGGCGAAGCAGGACCCATGCCCGCCGACTTGTCCCGACATCCACGCCGGGTTCGGCAGGAGCTTGCCTCCTGCCCCAGAACTCGTTCTGCCAACAGGAGTGACGTCATGTCCCTTTCCTCCGGTCCCGCTGGCGGACCGGTCCTGATGGTCGGCTCGGTGGCCTACGACTCGGTTCGCACCCCCTTCGGCGAAGCGAGGGAGGTGCTCGGCGGAGCCGCCAGCTACGCCTCGGTGGCCGCCAGCTTCTTCTCTCCGGTGCGCCTGGTGGGCGTGGTGGGTGAGGACTTCACCTACGACCATGTCGCCCAGCTCGCACACCGGGATATAGACCTGGCCGGGCTCCGGCGCGCGCCGGGCAAGACCTTCCGCTGGGAGGGCTACTACGAAGACGATCTCAACCATGCCCATACCGTATCGACGGAGCTGAACGTCTTCCAGGACTTTCTCCCCGACCTGCCTGAGAACTACCGCGACACGCCCTACGTCTTCCTCGCCAATATCGACCCCGGGCTTCAGCTCGCCGTGCTCGACCAGGTGCGCCGCCCCAAGTTGGTGGCCTGCGACACGATGAACTTCTGGATCGAAGGCGCGCGGGAGAAGCTGGTGGCAGTGCTGGCCCGCTGCGACATCGCCCTCATGAACGACGCGGAGGTCCGCCAGCTCTCCGGCCAGGTGAACCTGGTCGCCGCCGGCCGCAGAATCCTCGACCTCGGCCCAGGGGTGGTGATCATCAAGAAGGGCGAGCACGGCTGCCTAATGATGTCACGTGACTCCTACTTCGCCGCCCCAGGCTATCCCTTGGAGGAGGTGCGCGATCCCACCGGCGCCGGCGACACCTTCGCGGGCGGCCTCGTAGGGTACCTCGCACGCTGCGGCGAGTCCACCGGCGAGGCGCTCCGGCGCGCCATAGTCGCCGGATCTGTCATGGCCTCCTTTACGGTAGAGGACTTCTCCCTCAGGCGGTTGTTTCGCCTCACCCCCGAGGAGATCGCCGAACGCTACCACGAGATCGTCGCGATGACCCGCTTCGGCAGCTTGTGACTGAGCGGCCTCACGGCAATTCCGAAAGCTCCGCCAGCGCCTCAGCCAGCTCTCGGGCCCGTGCCGGCTGTTGCCCGTCCTTTCCGGTGCGTGCTAAACTCCCCTCGTGACCGGCAACCCAGAGAACTCAGCGCAGGCGAGCCGGCCCCGCGCCCTCCTAATCGTCGCGGCCGACAAGACCGCGGCCGAATCCGCGCTGGCGGAACTGCGCCGTCGGCTTCCCGGCGCGCACATCACTGCTGTGGCCCGGCCGGACTGCTCGCTCTCCGCCGACCGCGTGCTCGCGGCCGAGGCGCATGGGCCGTACGGCTTCGCGCTGCGGCCCTCCCTGCTGCGGGAGGTGCGCTGTCGATTCGACGCGGCCTGGGCGGTGGTCGAACACCTCGACAGCCCGGCCTATCGGCGGGCGGCGACGTTGCTGTCGCTGGCTCGCGCAACGGAGAAGGCGGCGGTCGGCCCGGAGGGCGAAGTCGTCCCCTTCGACGAATGGCTCGCCCGAGCCGGCATCTCTGTGGGCCCGCTGGAACTGGCGCGGGCGGGCCTTCGCCGTCTCGCCGCGCCCTGGCGACGTGCCGGAGGCGCGAGACTTCTCCGCGGCGACAGGCCCCCTTGGGGATTCAGGCGGATCAACATTGGCGTCACCGACCGCTGCAATCAGCGCTGCATCATGTGCTCCGAGCACTCCCCCTACTGCGCCGACGGCGGCCGCCGCATGGCCGCCGCCGACGTCCTCGATGAGCGCGACTTCGGCATAATGGACCCGAGCATGTACCGCGCTCTGATCGAGGACCTCCGCGACATGGGCTGTAAGGAGGTCGAGCTGTGCGGGCTTGGCGAGCCGCTCCTCCACCCGAAGCTCTTCGACTTCCTCCGCCAGGCGAAGGAGTCGGGCCTGTGGGTGCGGCTCGTGACCAACGCGACTCTGTTGGATGAAGCGAGGGCCCGGGAGTTGGTGGCTCTCGGACTCGACGAGCTCCACGTCAGCATCAACGCCGCCGCGCCGGAGACCTACGCGAAGGTTCACGGCGTTGCGGAGTCAGTCTTCTCCCGCGTGCTTGGGGCCCTCCGCGCGGTGGCCGCAGCTCGGGAAGAGGCGGGGTCATCCAGGCCGGTGATTGAGACTTCCTTCGTCGTCCAGTCCGACAACTACCGCGAGCCCCTTGCCTGGGCGCAGACGGTGGCGGAAGCGGGCGCGGACATCATCACCTTCAGCGCCCTCGGAGCCGCTCCGCCCGAGGCCCCGGTCCAGCTCGGCCCGGACCAGTTGGCGGTGGCCAAGCGCAGCGTCGCCGCCGGGGTCGCCTGGGCGCGCGAGCGCGGCCTCGAAGTCCGCGGCACCTTTGGCGCGCTGGCTGATTCGGGGACCTCCTTCACCGCCGAACTCTACGCCCACATGCCGTGCTACATCGGATACATCTTTGCCCTCATCACCGCCGAGGGGCGAGTCCATCCCTGCTGCGCCTGCGAGCGGGTCGTCGGCGACCTGCGCGAAGGCGACTTCGCCGCCACCTGGCGCGGCGAAACATATCGCCGCTTCCGCGAGGAGTGCCTCGACCTCCCCAATCGTCTGCCGGCCCTCGAAGGCTGCTCCTGCATGAGCTGCCCCTACGGACCCTGGAACGCCGACTTCCACGACCGGCTCTTCGGACGCTAACTGTAGGACGGGCATGTCCATGCATGCCCGCCGGCCGTTGGCGGTTCTGTAGGACGGGCATGCGGCGTAGACGGATCGCCGGCGCTTTCCATTGCCGGCAGGGCGCGCACCCGCGCAAGTCGAATCGCACCACCGGAACAGGCGAGGAGGTCAGCAATGCCAGAGAAGCTCCGCGTCGGCGTGCTCGCCTCGGGCGGAGGCACCAATCTCCAGACCATCATAGACAACTGCACCGCCGGCCGCATCAACGCCGAAGTCGTCGTCGTCATCTCCGATGTCCAGTGCGGCGCCCTGGAGCGCGCCCGCAAGGCCGGCATCCCTGCTGAGCACATCGACCGCCGCGACAAGCAGCGCTGCCCAACCCGCGAGGCCTTCGACCGCATCGTCCTCAAGTGCCTTCGTGCGCACGACGCCGAACTCGTCTGCCTCGCCGGCTACCTCCGCATCATGACCCGCGAGCTGGTGGACGCCTATGCCGGCCGCATGATAAACATCCACCCCGCCCTGCTCCCCTCCTTCGGCGGCAAGGACATGTGGGGCCACCACGTTCATCAGGCTGTGCTCGACTACGGCTGCAAGGTCTCCGGCTGCACGGTCCACGTCGTCTGGCTCGAAACCGACGGCGGCCCCATCATCCTCCAGCGCGCCGTGCCCGTCGAGGAGGACGACACCCCCGAGACGCTCGCCGCCCGCATCCTCCCTCACGAGCACCAGCTCTACTCTCAGGCCATCCAGCTCTTCGCGGAACGTCGGCTGAAGATAGAGGGCCGCCGCGTTCGCATCCTACCCTCTAGCCAGCGATGAAGAAGCCGCGAGCGCAACGCGCCACCTCAGGAGGCCGGGCCTCCCGGCCCTCCGTTCGGCAGGCCCGCGCTGAGCGCCGTCGAAGCGACCTTGCTCCTGCCACAGCCGACCCCGCGCGGGAAGGCCGCTCACTCATGCCCATCGTGAGCGCGATCCTGGGAGCCGCGCTCGTCGCGCACATTCTCATCTTCTTCCTTCACGCCTACCAGGCGGTCACGTTCCCCTACCAGCTCGACTACGGTGAAGGGCCGATCTTGCAGATCGCACTTCGCGTAGCCCAGGGCCACGAGATGTATCCCCCCATCGATCGGCCGCCCTACATCATCGCCAGCTACGTGCCCCTCTACTACCTGCTCTCCGCCCTCGGAGTGAAGCTGACCGGACCGAGCTTCCTCTTCGGCCGCCTGCTCTCCCTCGCCGGAGCAGTCGCCATCGCGCTCTTTGCCGGCTTGATCGTCTGGGATCGGACCAGGCACAGGTTCTCCGCTTTCCTGGCCGGTGGCCTCATCTTGGCGATGCCGCACTTCATGGTGTGGGGCACCTTCATGCGCGTCGACGTTCCGGCGCTCGCCTTCGCAGTCGCCGGCTTCTACCTGTTCACGCGGGGTTGGCGAGCCGCTGGCATTTCGTCGTTCGCGCTCGGGACTCTGACTCGCCGGACTACTGTGGCCGGAATGGGTGCAGCGTTCCTAGACTACGCCAAGCAGCACGGGCCCTGGCGGGCGGCGCGGGCCTTCGCCGTCCAGATCCTGCTAATAGTCCTGCTGCTCGCCGCGGCCGTGCTGGCAACACGCGGCGGACTATACCACCAGCTCTACCTCCACACCGCCACCTCGGTAGGGAAGGCCTGGACCTGGGAGCAGCTCCGCTCCCTCCTCTGGGTCCCCGGCAACCCCTGCCCCCTCAAGCTCTGGCCCGCCTACTTCGCCGTCACCGGGATCGCGGCCATCTGGTCGGCATTTCACCGGCCGAGCCGCGTTCTGCTGTGCTACTTCCTGCTCGCCTGCTTGGTCTTCCTGACGGCTGGCCGCATCGGCTCTGCACACAACTACCTGCTCGAGCCCACTGCTGTCGGCGCGATGCTATTCGGCGTCATGTGGGCCGAGCTCTCTCGCCGCCCTGGCTTGGGCCGCGTTGCACTCATGCTCATCGCCGGCGGCCTCGCCGCGCAGATGGTCTGGACCGTTCGGCCCCCGCACCTTCCCGAAACCTTCAGCGTGCTCCAGGTCCGCGTTGACCCCGCCGCCAGCCAGCGCGTGATAGATCGTATCAAGCAGACGGAAGGCCCCGTGCTCTGCGAGGATACCGGGCTCAGCCTGCTCGCCGGCAGAGAGCCCCCGCTCATGCCGTTCGAGTTCACCATGATGGCGCGCGGGGGGGCCCTCGATCCCACACCCGTCTTCGACCGCGTCCGCGAGGGGCGCTATCCGCTGGTCGTTCTGCGCTTCAACCCCTTCGACCCGCGCGAGATCGAGCTTCACGACCCGGGAGACGACTGGAAGGCCGGCCGCTGGCCGGACGGGATCATCTCCGGCGTGACTGCCAGCTACAGACTCGACGAGGAGGTGGGGCCCTACTTCCTGTTCGTCCCGAAGTCCGGCCCGCGGGACATGGCTTGAATGGGCGTCACTGCGTCCGCCGCGCCTGGTCCCGCCTGGCCAGCCCCTCTAGGTAGCGCTCTATCGCCGACTCCCACCGTCCCTGCGCCCGCAGGATCGCCTCCACCGCCTCCCGCGCCGCCCCTCTCCCGCCCTCCGCCTCCGTTACCAGGTCTGCCTCTTTCCGAATCTCCAGCACCGCGTCGGCCGGCGCGATGGCGACCCCCGCCCCCCGCGTCGCTTCCCGGTCGTTGAGGTCATCTCCCATGAAGGCAACCCGCTCCAGCGGGATCTCCTTCTCAGCCGCCAACTGGCGCAGCGCCGCCGCCTTGTCCCCCACCCGTTGCAGCACATCGGTGATCCGCAGATCCCGCCCCCGGCGCTGCACCATCTGTGACGTCCGCCCCGTCATCAGCGCGACTCTCAGGCCCGCATCGCTTGCCACCCTGATCCCGAGCCCATCCTTCACGTCGAAGGCCTTCGCCTCGGCTCCTTGATCGGTATAGATGATCTGCCCCTCCGTGAGCACCCCATCGACGTCGAACACGACCAGTTGAATCGCGGCCAGGCGCTCCTGCACCGCGCGCGAGATCTTCATTCCGGGCTTCCCTCCATCACTGCCTTCCGCGCAGCGTCCACCGCCAGCACCTCCTTCAGCAGAGTCGGCAGTTCCTCCAGCGGGAGTTGAGTCTCTGCGTCGGATTTGGCGTTGGCCGGATCGGGGTGGACCTCCACGAACAACGCGTCTATGCCGGCTCCCGCCGCCGCCCGCGCCAGCGGAGCGAGGAATTCCCGCTGTCCCCCGGAGGCCGTCCCCGCCCCTCCCGGAAGCTGCACGCTGTGCGTCGCATCGAACACCACCGGCCAGCCCAGCCCGCGCATCGCCGCCAGTCCCTTCATATCCACCACCAGGTTGTGGTAGCCGAACGTCGTGCCCCGCTCCGCCAGCAGCACCCCGCCCTCGCCGCTGGCCGTCGCCTTTGCCGCGATTGCCGCCATGTCCTCGGCTGCCATGAACTGGCCCTTCTTGATCAGCACCGGCCTTCCCGTCCGCGCCGCAGCCACCACCAGATCGGTCTGCCGACACAGGAACGCCGGGATCTGCAGCATATCCGCCACCTGCGCCGCCTGCTCAGCCTGCCCCGCCTCGTGGATATCCGTAACTACCGGGAGTCCGGCATCCTCCTTCACAGCCCCCAGAATCGCCAACCCCTCCGGCATACCGAGACCGCGGAAAGAATCCAGGCTCTGTCGATTCGCCTTGTCGAACGAGGCCTTGAAGATGGCGGGAATCCCAAATTCCTCGCCCACTCGCGCCACCAGCCGCGCGATCTCCAGCGCCATCTCCCTCCCCTCGATCACGCACGGCCCGACGATCAGCGCCAGCGGCCCGCCTCCGCCCACTCGTACCGAGCCGATCTGAACCGGCTTGCTTACCTGATAGTCCTTCATGCCTTCAACTCTCGGGCAGACTCTCGAATGCCGCCACCACATCATCACCACGCGGCAAGCTTCTTGCCCCCTCTGCCAGCAGTTCCCGCGTCCTTCCGCACCGCCGGCCCGTGTGCCACTGCGCACTTCGCCGTGTGTACCGCGCTCCCCTCCGGCCGCGCATCATCCCCTGTCCGGACCCCTCCCCCGTAGCCGCTCCAAATCCTCCGGCGTATCCACCCCAGGCCACGCAGACGCCACCGCCGTCACCTTGATTTGGTGACCATGCTCCAGCGCCCGCAGCTGCTCCAGCTTCTCCGCCTGCTCCAGAGGGGTCTGCTCCAGCCCCGCCAGCTCGAGCAGAAACTCGCGGCGGTATACGTATAGCCCGATATGCCGGTACCGCGTCGCCTCTGCCCCACCATCCCGCACGAACGGAATCGGCAGGCGCGAGAAGTAGAGCGCGAATCCCTCCCCATCCACCACCACCTTCACCACGTTCGGATTGGCCAGCTCCCCGACATCCTCCATTGGGCAGCACAGCGTGCCCATCGGGATCGCCGGATCGGCCGCGAGCGGGGCCACCGCCGCGTCGATGGCGCCCGGGTCGATCAGCGGTTCGTCTCCCTGCACGTTCACGATCAGCTCGCCCTCGATACGGCCCGCCACCTCGGCGACTCGCTCCGTGCCGCTCTCATGCTCTGGGGCCGTCATCGCCACTTCGGCGCCAAAGCCCTCCGCCGCGGCCGCAATCCGCTCGTCGTCCGTCGCTACTATCACCCGATTGCTGCACCCCGCCTGCAGCGCCCGCTCGTAGACATGCTGGATCAGCGGCTTCCCCCACAGCTCCGCCAGCGCCTTCCCTGGAAAGCGCGTCGAAGCATACCGGG
>JAUVSA010000337.1 GCA_030597345.1 Bacillota bacterium | reverse complement strand
TCATTGTCGGCAAGCGGCAGACGGTTGAGTTCGTGGTGATCGGCGTTCTGTGCAACGGCCACGTGCTGATCGAGGACATCCCCGGCGTGGGAAAGACGATGCTGGCCAAGGCCCTCGCGGCGGCCCTTGGGGTGGAGTACCGGAGGATTCAGTTCACCCCCGACCTTCTGCCCGCGGATGTCACCGGCACTTCCATCTTCAACCAGAAGACGGGCGAGTTCACCTTTCGCTCGGGCCCCGTGTTCACCAACGTGTTGCTGGCCGACGAGATAAACCGCGCTACGCCGAAGACTCAGTCCAGCCTGCTGGAGTGCATGGAGGAGTTTCAGGTCACAGTGGACGGGACCACTCACAAGTTGGAGCCTCCGTTCTTCGTGATCGCCACTGAGAACCCGATCGAGTATCGCGGGACCTATCCCCTTCCAGAGGCACAGCTCGATCGCTTCCTCCTGCGGATCGATATCGGCTATCCCAGCCCGGAAGAGGAAGTGGTTGTCATGGACCGCCAAGTCAAGGAACACCCGATTCATTCGGTCAGGGCCGTGGTGAGCAAAGACGATGTGCTGCGTATGCAGCAGTTGGCCAAGGAGGTGCACATAGATCCCTCTCTTAAGCGGTACATGGTGGAACTGGTCTCCCGGACGCGCGGTCACCCTCTGCTGACACTCGGCGCAAGCCCGAGAGCATCCCTGGGTCTGATGCGCACGGGCCAGGCTCGAGCGGCCCTGGAGGGCCGGGACTTCGTCCTGCCTGACGACATCAAGGCTCTGGCTCCCTCGGTGCTCTGTCATCGGCTCCTTCTGCGGCCGGAGGCTCGCGCGCGGGAGACCAGCGCGGCCCAGATCGTTGCCGACATTCTCGGCGAAGTGCCCGTTCCGGTGGTGGAGTGACTGGTGATTGAGCCGGGCCAGACTGTATTCTGTCGTCGAGCCGACTGCCGCTGCTCGCAGACCCCGCGCTTCGCGCCGGAGCGTTGAGCCACAATGTCCGGCTCTCTGCTCCTCTGGCTTCGCGATGTCGTCGTCACTCTTCCGATCTTCCTGCTCGCCATCGTGCTTCACGAGGTCGCGCACGGGTACGTCGCTTATCGCCTGGGGGATGACACCGCGAAGCGAGCAGGGCGGCTGACCCTCTCGCCCATCTCCCACCTGGATGCGACCGGCACCATTTTCTTTCTCATCTCGAGCTGGGTGGGAACTGGCTTCGGATGGGCCAAGCCCGTGCCGGTCATGATCGAACGCCTGAGAAACCCGCGCCGGGACGAGATACTGGTTACGCTCGCAGGCCCCGCCGCCAACCTGGCTCAGGCCTGCGCATGGGCGCTGATATTGCGCCTGGTACTACGAACGGACGCCGGGGGCATCGGTTCGGCCCTCATCACGCTCGCCGGAATCGGGGTCTGGCTCAACGTGCTGCTGATGCTCTTCAATCTGTTGCCGATTCCACCGCTCGATGGCTCACACGTCGCACTGCGGATCCTCGGATCCTCGGATCCGCGTCTGGCCGACCGACTCGCCCCCGTCGGATTCATAGTGCTCATGATGCTCATGATCACCGGTGGATTCGGAGTCTTCGTCCAGTGGATGGTCATACCGGTGGTCCGGCTCTTTCTGCCAGGGGGCTTCTAGGATGCCTTTGTGGGCGCGATAGGACCCGCACGAGGCGCGGCTGCGACCTTCTGCTAGCCGCTCTCCCTCATTCGGGCCAGTAACTCCTCGTGCCGCTCACAGTACTCCCGGGGGCCGCAGAGCTGGGCGCGGAGGAGCTCTTCCTGCCAGTGGGCGTTGAAGAGACGGCACTCCGGGTCGCTGCAGAAGGCCTCTCCGGTGAGCTGGTAGAGCACGGCC
>JAUVSA010000019.1 GCA_030597345.1 Bacillota bacterium | reverse complement strand
TGGCGGTATGCACTTTGGCTATGTCGTCTTCGGACAGCACCGCGAGCTGGCCTCCGGTCAAGTAAGGGATTGACACTGGGGCCGCCTCCTTCTCGTGGGCTGAGCGTCAGGGCCTGGCGTCTTGTCCGGGAACTCTATCCGGGCTCACCCTAGCGATTTCCTTCAGGCCTGCGCGAATAACGTTCTCTCGCCGATGAGTACAGCCTCGACCTTCCTGCCTACAGGTGTCGGTGCGAGACGCGGGCGAGACACCGCTGCGCGGCCTCGGAGCTTGTCTGTCGGCCGGGAGCAGCCCATCATGTTGCCCATGTCGAGGCACCGCGTCCTGTCCAGAAACTTATCCGCTCGCCAGAGTGCGCTCACGGCGCCCAGGATACTGGTGACCCCGGACGGAAGCAAGTTCCCCAGAACGCCCGGACAGTGTTTTTCGGGGGTACAACGGTCGCACGCCAGTCAGGTCGGCATGAATGGGACAGAGGGACCTCGAAAGATAGACGGTACTCGAAGAACCGCAGAAGCAACGAGATCTTGAGGGCAATGAGGTGAATCGTGCCGGGCTGCATTCTAGCTGTTGATCAAGGCACCACGGGGACGACCGCGCTGGTGTTGGATGCGGAGGGTCGGCTCAGAGGAAGAGGCTATGTCGCCATCTCGCAGCACTACCCCCGCCCGGCTTGGGTGGAGCACGACCCCGTGGAGTTGTGGCAGTCAGTCCGGGTGGCGGCCGGGCGAGCAATCGAATCGAGCAACATCACTTCCGGTGAGCTGCTGGCCCTGGGCATCACGAATCAGCGGGAGACTACCCTATTGTGGGAGAGGACAAGTGGGTGACCGGTGTCTCCGGCCGTGGTGTGGCAGTGTCGGCGAACCGCGCGCCTCTGCGAAGAACTGCGCGCCCAAGGGCTGGAGGAGCTGGCACGCGAACACACGGGTCTCTTGCTGGACCCCTACTTCAGCGGTCCCAAAGTGAGATGGCTGTTGGACGCCGATCCCGAGCTCCGCGCTAGGGCAGAGCGAGGGGAGCTTGCCTTCGGCACCGTGGACTCTTGGCTGGTATACAACCTGACCGGCGGGAAAACCCACGTGACGGATGCATCTAACGCCTCGCGTACACTGATGCTCAACTTAGACAAGGTAGCGTGGGATCGAGAGATGTTGTCCGCGCTGAATGTGCCGGAGGAGCTGCTGCCTCGGGTGGTGGCGTCCAGCGGAGTCATGGGCGAAGCCGTGGCTCAGGACCCCTTCCCGTCTGGGTTGCCCATCTCTGGACTGGCAGGGGATCAACAAGCGGCTCTGTTCGGGCAAGGGTGCTTCGCTCCTGGGTTGGCTAAGAACACCTATGGCACAGGCTGCTTTCTTCTGGTCCAAGCGGGTGAGACGCGTCCTCATCCCCAGAAGGGAATTCTGGCCACGATCGCCTGGCAGATCGGTGGTAGTACGAGCTATGCACTGGAGGGCAGTGTGTTCGTTGCCGGTGCCGCGGTGCAGTGGCTGCGCGATGAGCTGGGAATCATCGAGAGTGCTGCTGAGTCCGAGTCCCTGGCTCGCTCGGTTCCCGATACGGGCGGGGTGATGGTGGTACCGGCTTTCGTAGGACTGGGGGCCCCTTACTGGGAACCTGACGCGCGGGGTACTATCGTAGGGTTAACGCGCGGCACCTCCCGGGGGCATCTGACGCGGGCCGTGTTGGAGGCGATCGCCCATCAGGTTGCGGACGTGCTGGAGGCAATGGCGGAGGGTGAGGGTTCGAAGATACGCGAATTGCGGGTGGACGGCGGGGCCGCGGGGAACAACTTACTGATGCAGTTCCAGTCAGATTTGCTGGGTCTCCCCGTCACACGTCCGAGACTGCTCGAGACTACGGCCGTCGGAGCCGCTTTCCTTGCCGGGTTGGGGATCGGGTTATACCGGTCGGCCGAGGAACTGATCGACCGGCAACAGCCTGAGCGAGTGTTCCTTCCCAGTGCGGCCCCTGAACAGCGCCTCCGATGGCGAGATGAATGGCGACGAGCTGTGGCATGCGCCAGCGCATGGGGCACAGGTGCCTCGGCAGGGGAGAGGACCCCGGGCGGCGGGAGTCATAGTCACTGAGGCAGGGGGGCGGGGTGGATAGATATCTTCCCATCCAATAGCTCATCGGCGTAAGCCGGATGGGATGAGGACCGGTTCGTCGATGGGATGACGGGCTACGGAGGGGCGCCATGTAACAAGGGCAGCCTGGGCGCCAGATGAGTTTCTGGACAGCACGGCCCTTCGCGTCGAAGAACTGTTCAGGTGTGAAAGTGCACTCGCAGTGCAGATCACACACCAGTCTCAGCAGAGGGATGTCCTCAACGAGTCATGTTGGAAAGATGGCAAAACCCGGAGGCGCGCGCCCGTGTGGATCATATCTTCCACGTGCCCATGTTGGTGCTCGCGTTCCTCATCCTTCCTCTGCTCGCTCTGGAGTTGTTCGGAGATCTCAGTCCGATTGGCCACACTCTCGTTGAAGTCGGCTTCTGGGTGGTCTGGCTGGCCTTTCTCGTCGAGTTCTCGATCAAGATCTCGATCGCGGAGAGTAGATGGCAGTACATCCGCCGCAACTGGCTCGACATCATGGTGATCTTGCTGCCACTACTGCGGCCATTACGAGTGTTGCGTGTAGCTCGCGGCTTTCAGATGGGGCGCTCATTGCGACTGCTTTCGCTGCGTGCCGTGGGGCAGAAGGCGATCACTGCCATTGTCTTTCTGATCGCGCACTACCGTGCCTTGGGTAAAGGGACGAGGGCACAGAAGGCCGCCCGACAGTCGACGACAGTCGATCGGCCGGAGCTGGTTCGTCTGCGAGAGGCACTCGCTTCACTGGAGCAACGGGTAGCGGCCCTTGAGCAGCAAGTGGAGGAGCTGACCGCCAGTGGCCACAACGCAGCCGCGGATTCAACTCGATACGGACCGAGCAAGGGCAACAGCTAACCTAGCGCTGCTGACCAACTGGCAAGTGAAGGGAGTGGCCAGCGGCGCGGAAGGAGATATCCCATGAAGAAGAAGTCGCTGGGCGCGCGAATCGCGATTGTCCCGACCCCTGTCTGGGTGGTGGGCACCTACGACAAGGAGGAGAAGCCGAATGCCGGGACAGCCGCCTGGGTCGGGGTCTGCTGTTCGAAGCCGCCGTGTGTCGCGGTCTCTTTTCGGAAGGCCACTTACACTTACGGGAACATCGTGGAGCGGCAGTGCTTCACGGTGAACGTCCCGCCCGTGACCTACGCGAAGCAGGCCGATTACTTCGGCATCGCCTCGGGGAGAGATGTGGACAAGTTCGCAGCGGCGGGTCTGACACCCGTGAAGGGTGACCTGGTAGATGCCCCCTATGTCGAGGAGTTCCCGCTCATCTTGGAGTGCAAGGTCCTACACACGATCGAGATCGGGCTCCACACGCAGTTCATCGGCGAGATATTGGACGCGAAGGTCGATGAGAGCGTGCTGCCCGAGGGCGGCCTGCCCAACCTGGAGGACCTGGAGTTCTTCGTGTTCTCGCCGGACTGCAGCACGTATAACCGCATCGGCGCCTCCATCGGCAAGGCGTTCTCCATCGGCAAGGAGATCTAAGGCGCGGTTGCATCGAGTTGGAGTGAGGCGGGAGCGCCGGGGCCGTCCTCCGCGGGCATCCGATGCCCGAAGGACGATCACCCCACGAGCGCGCCTGTCCCCCCGAAAAACACTATCCGGGCGTTCTGGGGCACTTGCTTCCGTCCGGGGTCGCCAGTATCCTGGGCGCCGTGAGCGCACTCTGGCGAGCGGATGGGTTCTTGGCCAGCACGCGGTACCGGGAAGATGACGTTCATGGGCGTGGATGTCGTTGTCAACCGCCCGTGAAGCCGGCATGCGGGCACCCCCCGACTCCGGCTACTCCCTCGCCGAGGGGTCACTGTCGGGGGTCTGCGTCCCAGATGGGACAGCTGTCGCGCTACGGTGGCGATCACGGGCAGGCCTGCCCAGCCGGAATCCCTGCTCAGCATCCTTCTCCATCCTCGGTAGCATCCCGGAACAGGGGTGTCAGCGAGTGCCGAGAATACCATGAGAGAGGCCGCACGAGCATCCTGGGTGCCAGATGAGTTCCTGGACAGCACGCGGAGGAAGGAGAGACCGATGCCGAAGGAGAGGAAGAGGGACACCCTGACGACTGGCTTTGGCACGCCGGTTGACGACGACGTCAGTTCAGTGACTGCCGGGCCCAAGGGCCCAGTGCTCATCCAGGACGTCCATCTGACCGAGAAGCTGGCCCACTTCGACCGCGAGCGGATCCCCGAGCGCGTTGTCCACGCAAAGGGAGCAGGCGCGTATGGGTACTTCGAGGTGACTCACGACATCACGAAGCACACCCGCGCCAAGTTCCTCTGCGAGGTGGGGAAGCGAACGGAGGTCTTTGTCCGTTTCTCGACTGTTGGAGGTGAGAAGGGGTCGGCCGACTCAGAGCGCGACCCTCGCGGGTTCGCGGTGAAGTTCTACACCGAAGAGGGCAACTACGACATGGTCGGGAACAACACCCCGGTGTTCTTCATCCGCGACCCTCTGAAGTTCCCGGACTTCATTCACACCCAGAAGCGCAACCCCGCGACCAACCTAAAGGACCCGGATATGTTCTGGGACTTCCTCTCCCTGACTCCGGAGTCCATCCATCAGGTGACCATCCTCTTCTCAGACCGGGGGACGCCCAGATCCTACCGCCACATGAACGGATACAGCAGCCACACCTACATGCTGTACAACGAGAAGAGGGAGTACTGCTGGGTTCAGCTTCACTTCAAGACAGAACAGGGCATCCAGAACTTCACGGGTGAGGAAGCGGACCGCATGCGCGGCATCGATCCGGACTGCGCCACGCGCGATCTGTACGATGCGATAGCACGCGGCGACCACCCCTCCTGGCGTCTCGAAGTGCAGATCATGACGCCCGAGCAGGCCAAGGACTACCGGTTCGATCCGTTCGACGTCACGAAGGTCTGGCCCCACGGTGACTTCCCGCCCACCGATGTCGGCCATATGGTGCTGAACCGCAACCCGGAGAACTACTTCGCCGAGGTCGAGCAGTCAGCGTTCTCGCCCGGCAACTTCGTCCCCGGCATAGCGGCGTCACCGGACAAGATGCTGCAGGGACGGCTCTTTAGCTACCACGACGCACAGCGGCACCGGCTGGGCCCCAACTACCATCTGTTGCCGGTGAATGCTCCCAAGGCGTGCCCCATGAAGAGCTATCAGCGGGACGGTTTCATGCGCTTTGACAGCAACGCTGGAGGTAGCCCGAACTACTGGCCGAACAGCTTCGGGGGTCCGTCGCCCAACCCGGAGGTAGCACCTCCACCCATAGAGGTCTCCGGAATCGCCGCGCGCCATGCCTACGAGCTTGGCGATGTGGACTTCGTGCAAGCGGGGGACCTGTACCGCAAGGTAATGAGCGACGAGGACCGGGAGCACCTGATCGGCAACATCGTCTCGCACCTCGGGAATGCGCAGAAGCGCCTTCAGCTGCGCCAGACCGCTCTCTTCTGCAAGGCGGACGCGGAATACGGCGAGCGCGTCGCCAAGGGATTGGGGCTGAATGTCGATGAGGTCAAGCGACTTGCGGCAATGTCTCAGGAGGAGCGCGTCAAGGCCACCGCCCAGTGAGCAGGATGTAGATGTTAAGTGGCTTTGGGACACCAGCTGAACCGCGTGCTGTCCAGAAACTAATCCGTGCTCCAAAGTGCCCTCAAAGCGGTCTCCCGGGCGCGCGACACCTACACGCCGTAGCGCCGTCTGCGCCAGCCGCTATCGGCTCACTTTCACCAGTAGCCCGTGCCGGAATGGTGGCAGCGTGAGCACCCCGGCCTTGAGCGACGCCCGACCGGTGTCCTCGCCCCACGGCCAGATGGTCGTGACCTCGCCGGCCCGCACGGCCAGCTCCGTCAGGTCAACGCGCTGAGAGCGCAGCACCTCAGGCTCCGTGTCATCGCGCAGCACCCGATACCAGGAGTCGGCGCGGTTGCGCGCCCAGAGGAGCAGGTGCTTCTTCCCGAGCAGCGCGAAGATCCAGAGTGCGTCGCTGGAGAGGTCGAGCGGCCGAAACTGCTCCTGGTCGAGCTTCACCCCGGCCACCAGATCGGCGAAGGGCCGGTAGGCTCCCCACAGGTTCTTGCAGTCCACGTATTCGTCCCAGTGCCAGATGTGGCCCGTCCCCGCGGCGCCGGCGAAGAACGCGGGGTAGGTGGTATCGTGGAAGATGATCCCGCGGTGATCCGACTGGTAGTAGCGGAAGGGGCCCGAGTGCCCATCATCGACCGCACCCGTCTCGGCGAACAGCACAGGGCGATCCGGCCGTCGGGCCCGCTCCACCGCGTCCTTGGAGAAGGCCGGCCCGTCGTGGTGGCAGAGCGCCCATGGTGCGCCCTGATCGAGATAGCGGTGCACCTGCTGGAAGTCCATCTCGTCCATCTTGAAGTCGTCGTACCACGCCTGGTAGCGCTCCATGTCGAAGCTGCCGATGGAGTTGGTGACCAAATTGCGCGGGCTCTTCGCCTTCACCATCGGTAGCACCCGCCGCGTCCATTCTCTCTGCACCGACCAGTCGCTCGTCACGCAGCAATTGATCTCGTTCCAGAGCTCCCAGGCCATCACCGTCGGGTCGTCACCATAACGAGCGAGGTACGCGTCGACGCGCCTCCACCAGAGCGTCTGCCAGACCTCGCTCTGGAACCACTCGTCCATGTTCGCCGGGCTGCGCCCGTCGTCGGGATGTTTGAGCACCGTCGTCTGCGACGCCAGCGCGGGATCGAAGGCGCGGAAGTTCTCGAGGCAAAGCTTGAGGCAGACGCGGTAGCGGCGGGCCAGCTCGACCACCGCGTCGAGGCGGGCAAAGATGGCCGGGTCTAGCTCGCCCGCCACCTGGCCCTGGGCGTTGAAGTAGGGCAGAGACACCCAGAGGCGAGCGAAGTTGCCGCCGGCCTCCGACAGCTGCCGGAACCAGCGCCGGTACTCTGGGGCTCCCAAGGCCCTTCTTCCCCAGCCGCTGGGACAGCACAGGTTGAGCCCGATCGCGCAGTAGCTGTCCCCGTTGGTGAACGCGAAGTAGCGCGGGTCGCGCGAGCTCCGCTGCACATACCCGGGATGTTCGGAGGGCTCGCATCGGAAGCCGCCCTCGGCGACCACCTCGTTCGCCGCCATCGCACGGTACCGATATTGGCCCGGTTCGGTAGGCGAGAAGCGTGCGGCAAGCACGGACACACCGTGTGGTGCGATGGACTCGTATCCGTGATCGTCGTAGGTCAGCGCGGCCGGCTGGTGCAGGAACGTCGGCCGCGTCTGCTCCGCGCCATCGGGGCCAGCGAATATCACGCGGTCGGCCTGCGTCTGCGGGTCGAACTCGCCATGCCACCTTCCGTACTTCGGAATGCTCGCCTCGGGATCCGCCTGCTGTTTCTTCATCGCTCCACTCCTCGCTCTGCTCGCCCATGCCTCGCCCATACCGGAGGCGGAACACGCGATGCCGGCAACAGCGTTCCGCAGGAACTCTCGCCGCGTGAGGTTGCCATGTTTTCTCAAGTCGCGCACGCCACGGCCTTCCAGATGCGCACGCACCGAGCCTGCTGTGGCATTCACTTGGCCCCGGAACTGCTTTGGACTGCGTCACGGGCAATCCGGAGGTCGCCGGGCGGAACTCCTGCGAGATGGCCGAGGGCCCGAAGAAGATGAGGCAGGGCGTGTGTCGACGGGTCGTGGGGCCGCTACGAGAATGGGCGCTTGGCACTCCTTCTTGACGGTCCTGACGAGTTCTGGGGCGCTGTGTGGGTGTCCCAACCCCACGTGACACCCACAAGGAGTGCCAGCCTGCTCATTGCCCTGGATCGCCGCTCCATACGTCGTTCAGCACACCTACCACCGCCTGCAGCATCACGTCTCCGGCCTGTGGCGCCAACGGCGGGATGCCGTACCAGCGGAAGGAGTCCACGGCCTCGTAGCCACCCTCGGCGAAGGCATCCTCCGTGGGGATATAGCAGGTGCAACCGTTGGCATAGCCCAGCACGAGGGTGTGCGGGAAGGGCGATCTCGCCTCGATCTCCCGGGCGAACTCAAGGAAGACTTCTCCCGAGAGCCCCACCATGGCGAGGTCGCCGATCCGCAGGACCTGAACGGCGAAGGCCAGCGCGTCGTCTGTGGGCCGGCGCTCCGCCCTTTCGAGCATGCGAGCTGCGTGCTTCACGAGGCTCTCATGCGCGCGGAGGATGTACGCGTGCGCGCCCTCACGCTGAAGGCGTTCATGCTCCGCTTTCGTCCGGCGAAGCTGAGCGCGCGCCTGCTCGGGCGTGAGAGGGTCCTGGAAGGGCAGTTTGACCTGCTGCATGCGGGCCGCGACCGGCAGAGATGTCAGGCATTCGGCGCCGTCCAGGGCGGCGACGACAGCACCGGCCATCGTGGCCCCGAGACGGTACACCTCATCGAAGGTCGTTTCCGCGTCGGGGTTGATCTGCCCGCAGCATCCCTGGAGGAACATAGGGATCGATGCTCCCTTCGACTCGGCCGCGAGCCGAACGGCGGCCGCGCCCATCCACTCTGCTGAGATGTGCCGGTTGTCCTGCCCCAGTGTGGTGCCGTGGCAGGCATGGTGGAAGAGCACGGCCCCGGGGCCCGACTCTACTCTAACCTCGATCGCTCGCACGAGCGTGTCCACAAGCCCCGCGGGATTGCGGCCGATCTTCACCTCACCGTCGGGCGTGGTCTCCCGGCGGTTGATGCCTACGCGAACCGGGGCCGCGCCGTGTCGGAGGGCGGCCGGCGCGAGTCGGGACGCGGCCGTCGCCGCGGTCTCGGCGACCCGCGCCCGGAGGAAGTCGATGTACTCAGTGTTCCTCGCTCCGAGTCCCGCCAGCCTGGCGACCGGCGGCCCGGCGTGCGTATGGGAGCAGTTGATCAGGGTATGTTCGGGAGCAATGCCTGTTGAAGCTGCCACCGCCTGGCGCAGCATCGCGTCTGCCTCGAAGTCGATCTCGAGGAGGTCGAGCGCAATCAGGGCGAGCCGCGTGCGGCCGTCATCCAGCACGAGGGTGCCGCACCAGAGGTCATCGTGCACGCCAATGCAAGCGCCCTCGCGATAGGCGTAACCGGCGAGGTCCACGCCGACTGGTGGCGTGATCTCGGACCGGCTGGCACCGGCCTTGATCTGCGTCATCCGAGCTTCCTTCTGGGACTACCCATATCAGACGGGCACTTGCCACTGAGGGACTGGACGACCAGCCATCTGGCATACGGATTCGCCTTGCATGCTACAGATGCCTCGTCCAGGGCAGGGCGACAATCATGAAGCAGTCATTGCCGGTACTCGTGGCACTCCGTGGAGCTCCGATGGCCTGGATGGCTCACCACCAGGCGTGACGACAGCCCTGTGTCACCGGGAAACGCGGGAAGACCCAAGCCAGGACGGCGAAGCTGCGCGAGCATCATGTGGGCACCGACGACAAGCGCCGGATGCGCAGGAGAATCTGCGCAGATAGATTTCGCGGGACCATCACCTCATCCATCTGCAGGGCTGTCAGCGGTGTCCCAAAGCTATTTGGCATACACAATCTGTTCACTCTTGGAGTTACAGCTTCGTCCGGTCTTGACTGTCAGGGCACAACAGGCCGAACGCAGGAGCCGGACGCGGGGCAGAGAAGAGTCCGGCGCGGAATGCGACGCGCCAGCAGGAGGTTGTGCGATGCCGGTAGCTGCCGAGAGCTTTGCTGTCTGGCCCATAGACTCCCTCCAGAAGGTCTTTCCCGACGCGCAGCCCAGTGCGGGTGATGCCATCGCGGTCGAGGTCTGCCGCAATGAGTTCGGCTCCGCGCAGTTCGCCGTGCGCGCGTCCAAGGCCCTGCGGGAGCTCCGGGTCTCCGTCTCGCCTCTGAAGCACGAGGAGACCGGCGCCGACGGGGTCACCGTGCAGGCGCGCTTTGTGGGTTATGTGCCGGTCTCCGCCAACACGCCGGATACGCCGGCGGAGGAGCTGGACTGCGAGGCCCCCTGCCTCGTGCCCGACGTGCTACGCCTCGACGAAACGGTCAGCGTGGACGTCGATTCCACTCAGCCCGTCTGGCTGACGATCTTCGTGCCCGCCAGCGTGCCGTCGGGCCTCTGGCGGGGAGCGGTGTCGGTGCAGGCGGCCGGGGAGGCGCTCGAGATCCCTCTCCACCTGACCGTCCACCCGGTGATCCTGCCGGACGAACGGCATCTCATGGTCACCAACTGGATGAACGCGGGTCACTACGCGGGGTTCTACGGCACAGAGCGGCACACGGACCGGTACTGGGCTGTGGTCGAGAACTACGCCCGCAACGTCGCCGCGCACCACCAGAACGTCATCCCCTGCTGGGACTGGCCTCGCATCTACCAGGAGCGCGATGGGGGCCTGACCTTCGACTACTCCCACTACGACCGCTGGATCGAGACGTTCATGCGCGCGGGATGCTCGGCCATGATCGAGGCCGGCGGATTCGGCAGGCGGGGGCTCGGAAAGTGGGATACCCCCTGGTTCGAATGGCGGGAGCCCACCGTGCATCGCCGCGACGGAGCGCGGGTTCGCCTCGACCCGCAGACGGTCATCCAGGAGATGGTCCTGAGTCTCGTCGCACACATGAAGGAGCGCGGGTGGTTCGACAAGTTCGTCATGCACGTGGTGGACGAACCGGCTCCCCATACCGAGGCCGACTACAAGAAGAAGTCGCGGCTGATCCACGAGCTGGCGCCCGACGCGCGCTTCATCGAGGCGATGAGCATGCGGGACGCGCGCGGCTACCTCGATGTCTGGGTTCCCAATCTCGACAACCTCAATGAGAACCGCGACCACTACCTGAAGCTGCGGGAGGAGGCCGGCTTCGATCTCTGGTTCTACACCTGCATGTATCCCACCGGGCGCTACCCCAACCGGTTCCTCGATTTCAGCCTGCTCAAGACCCGCATCCTGCACTGGATCAACTGGCGGTATCGCCTCTCCGGCTACCTCCACTGGGGTCTCAACTACTGGACGCAGGACCCGTTCCACGGGGATCGCATTCGCGGCGACCTTCCGCCCGGCGACTGCTGGATCGTCTATCCCGGACCGGACGGGCCCATCGAATCGCTTCGGTGGGAGCAGATGCGGGAGGGTCTCCAGGACTTCGAGTTGCTGTGGATGTTGGGGCAGAAGGACCCCGACAGGGCCGACGCCATCTGCGCCGATCTGGTTCCCGACCCGCTGACATACAAGCGGGACTGGCGGAACCTGCGCGCCGCCCGCCGGGCGTTGGTGGAGGCAATCGCGGAGGGTTGAGAGCGGCGGGATGTCCGCCCCTCGCGGACCGATTGAGCCGGCCTGAGGGGACCGGGGGATCGCCGGTTCGGGTGTGGTCCATATCATCTGAGGCTGACGAGCGGCGCTTGTGGGCGCCGCGCCCGTGCCTGTCGCACGGTCGCCCTGAATGGAGGCATTCGCGATTGTGGCACTCATCTCGCCGCGCGAACGAGTGATGCGGACCCTCCGGGGTGAGATCCCGGACAAGACGCCCTTCACCATCTACGCCGACAAGCTGCCGCGCTGCCCGGCCGAGCGCGAGCTGCGCAACCGCGGCCTCTGCCTGGTCGAGCGCACGCAGTCATACCGGACGCACTCACCGAACGTCGGATATCGGCAGCGAGAGTTCACAGATGAGCGCGGCCGCCGGATGATGCGAGGCGCCCACACGACCCCGTATGGAGAGTTGAGCACAGTGTGGGAGCCGGCCGGTTTCACGAACTGGCGACACGAGTACCTCTTCAAGAGCCCTGATGACTACAGGGCGATTCGCTTCCTCATCACAGACACCGTCGTCGAGCCCGACTACGGGTCCGCCGCTCGGCTACAGTCGGACCTCGGCGATGACTTCGTCGTGCGCGACCAGCTTCCGCTGGAGCCGCTGCAGAACCTCATCTCATCCTACTACATGAGCATGGAGGACTTCGGCATCCAATGGATGGAGAACCGGGACGAGATGCTGAAGCTCTCCGAGGCATTCGCAGACGTGGCGCGACGCATCTACCCGATCGTCGCCAACGGCCCCCTGGAGTTCTGCAACTACGGCGGCAACGTCGTGCCATTCGTCATCGGGCCGGCCGTCTTCCGGGACAACTACCTCCCGCACTACAACGAGGCCGCCGAAGCCCTCCACGCGGGAGGCAAGCTCATCGGCACGCACCTCGATGCTGACAACTCGATGATCATGGACCTGGTGGCGCAGACCGAACTCGACTACATCGAGGCCTACGACCCCGGCGTCGGCCCGCCGGTCAGGGATGCTCGCGCGGCCTGGCCCGGGAAAGCCCTGTGGATCAACTACCCCTGCCACTGGCACCTGCGCAGTGGACAGGAGATCTTCGACGGGGCGGCACAGATGATCCGGGAGGCGGCGCCGGGCGACGGCTTCATCATCGGCATCACGGAGGACGTCCCCGACGACCGGTGGCGAGGTAACTACCGCGCTATCATGGACGCCATCGACGCCGGAGGGCAGGCATGAAGATCATCGACGTGCATTCCCACCTCTACTGGGAGAACGGGCGCGAGACAGGCTGGGAGATCCCTCAGGCCCCGCCGGGGCCCCTCGGCCCCGACGTCTACGTAGAGGCAGTGGGCCAGTCCAGCCTCTCGACGCGCGGCAGAATGGTGATCTACCCAGGGAGCGGACTCGACAAGCTCGAGCAGGGCCCGGAGATGCTGAGGCGGATCAACCGCGCGGCGGCCGACCTCGTCGAGATGGCGCCGGAGCTGTTCATCCTGGGCTTCGCGCCAGATCCCTTCCACCTTGATGAGACCCTCCGTCTGATGGAGAGATACGTTCGTGACCTTGGGGCGAAGATCATCGGCGAGATCGTCCCTGACATCGCCGGTTACGACCGAGAAGGCCCAGCGATGGACGCCATCTACGAGAAGGCCATCGAGCTAGACGTGCCGATCAACAACCACTCTTCCACCGCTGAAGACTCTGCCGCCGTGGGGAGACTAGCAGAGCGCCATCCCGAGGCCCGAATCATCATGGCGCACATAGGCGGAACCTGGGCCTTTCGAGAAGGCATTGCGGTCTCTCGGAACCACGAGAATGTGTGGGTGGATACCTCCGGGTGGCCGATGGTGGCGGGGGGCATCATGGAGGTGGCGCTCAGGGAGCTGGGGCCGTCCAAGCTCCTGTTCGGGATTGACTACCCGCTCTGCGACATAGACACCTGGGTGGAACGCCTCGATCGGCTCCCCGTCTCGGACGAAGATCGAGAGCGGGTCGCCTGGAGGAATGCCGCCGAACTCATGGGTATCGACCTGTGAGCGCCGCTCGCAGCATGACTACGGGTGTGCCCGTCAAGGGCCGGTGAAGCCGCAGTCGGACACCAGAGCGGATGGCTACCGAACAGAAGGAGTGATCTGAGCCCACCCGCGCCGGTCTGTGAGGAGGAGGTTAGCATGCCAATCTCTGTTGCGCTCGTCGGCCTAAAGGGACATCAATACATAGTGCTCGACGCCCTGCCGGATCTTCCTCAGGTGCACCTCGTCGCCGTCGCCGACGATGATCTCGAAGCCCTGAAGCGAGTGCCCGACTTCCCCGGTGCGACGGAGCAGACGCGGACCTATCTCGACTACCGAGACCTGCTGGAGAACCACAAGCTGGACGTCGTCGTGGAGGCAGGCACAGACCGGGACCGCGCTGAAGTGCTGGTGGCCTCTGCCGAACGAGGGATCAATCTCATCTCCGAGAAGCCCCTGGCGAAAGACCTCGAGAGCTTGGAGCGCGTCGAGAAAGCTATCACCACTGCCAGGGTCAAATGCTCCATGCTCATCACCATGAGGTGCGATCCTCCGTATCTCGCCATGCGAGAGGCGATCCAGAAAGGGCTGATCGGGGAAGTAGTCCAGGGAGGCGGCCAGAAGTCCTATCGCCTCGGCGAGCGCCCTGCCTGGCAGAAGAGCCGCGACACGTTCAGCGGCATTATCCCTTTCATTGGAATCCATATAATGGACCTGCTGCGGTGGACCACAGGGCGGGAGTTCGCGGAGGTGATGGCCTATGCCTCGAATGTGGGCCATCCAGAGATGGGCGATCTGGAGGACAACGCCTGCGTCATCGCCGGACTGGACAACGGCGCATCGGCTGCCTTCCGCCTGGACTATTGCCGGCCCGCAGCAGCGCCGACCCACGGAGATGACCGTCTCCGGGTGGCCGGCAGCCGGGGGGTCATCGAAGCCATGAGCGGGAAGGTGACTTTGACAAGCCATGACGAAGGGCCTCGTGAGCTTTCCCTCCCGCCGCCCGTCAACTTCTGCGCCGACTATGTTGAAGCATTGGAGAGCAACCGGGAGCCCTTCATCCCCTTCGCAGATTGTGTGCGCATCACAGAGGTCGTACTGCGGGCGCGCGAGTCGGCAGAGGAAGGTAAGCCAATAAGCCTGCTGTGACGAAGGAGAGTGGCGATGTTGAAGCCTGATGTGCCCGTCAAGGGCCGGTGAAGCCGGCCTGAGGGGGCTCTGGAGTTGTGTGTTCAGTGGTGCTTCTGTACCGCGTGCTGTCCAGAAACTCATGCGTGCCCCAAAGCGCCCTCGGAGCGGTCTCACGGGCGCTCGCCCCGCAGCATGGCCGAGCAGTGCCCTCCGAGCAAAGCTGGGGCGGTTCTACGGCGAAGTAACCGTGGCACCCGGGCGCCTCAGCCTTCGGTCTCCTGCCGATCTAACATCCTGCGCATAACTTCGATCAAACGTGCCGAGTCTTCCTCGGCCATGCCCTGGGCAATCGCCATGTTGAAGTAGTGGGAGGCAGCGGTGGCGACCAAGAGGGGCAGGTTGTGGCGGCGTCCCGAGGTGACAACAATGTTCACATCCTTCCAGAGCTGACCCATGCCGGCAGGTGAAGGAGTACCTTTCAGGATGGCTTCAGAGAGAAGGCGGAAGTAGTCGTTGCCACCAATGCCGCTTCCCACTACTTCGCAGACCAGCTCGGGGTCCACGCCGCTTTTCTCGGCGAGGGTGATCAACTCAATGGTAGCTGCATGGATCGCCGTTACCAGAAGCTGGTTGCAGTGCTTGACGGCCTGGCCCATGCCCGGCCTGTCTCCCGCGACAGTGATTTTGCCTACGACCTCCAGGATCGGCCGAGTGGTCTCCAATACCTCTGGAGAGGCCGCAGCTATAAGTGTGAGAGTCCCGGCCGCAATCTTGGCCGGACCGCCCGTGAACGGGCTGTCCACAAACCTGACCTGACGCTCCGCGCACCTATCGGCTACATGTTGGAGGTTATCGCGGTTAATCGTACTCATGCAGATCACAGTGGATTCGGTGGTGGCTCCATCCAGAATGCCCCTCCGGCCGGTTACCACTTCTATCACCTGCTTGTCGTTCAGCACCAGAACGAGGACTGCTTCCGCTTCGGCCGCCGCCTGAGCTGGGCTTGCCACAGCGATCCCGCCCTTGCCCTCGAATCGTGAAAGCACTTCCGTCAAGAGGTCATACCC
>JAUVSA010000127.1 GCA_030597345.1 Bacillota bacterium | reverse complement strand
TGACCCTCCACTATGCGGCGGTAGATGGCTGCGGCTCGCTCCGCGCTGTCGGGGTCGGAGCCGGCAACGATCCGGTCCTACAGCACCACCTCACCGAGCACGCGGCCCGGCAGCACGCGCTCGGGGCAGTGGGCGACGAACAAGTCCTTCTTGGGGGCGAGGCCGGACTCGGCGAGGATGTCGGTCAACAGCCCGTCGGTGGTGCCCGGAGGCACGGTGGATTCCAGCACCACGAGGTTGCCCGGACGGAGGTGGGGGAGGATCGAGCGGGCGGCCTGCTCAACGTGGGAGAGATCGGCGAATCGGTCCTCGCGGAGCGGCGTGGGTACGGCGATGATGAAGGCGTCGGCTGGCTTCGGGTCCGACTGGGCGTGGAGATTGCCGGAGCGGACCGCGGCGTGGAGCACGGTCTTCAGCCCGACCTCGGCAATGGGCACTTCGCCGGCGTTGACGGATTCCACCACTTCACCGCGGAGGTCCACACCGGTCACGCGGAAGCCGTTGACGGCAAGCACGGCAGCCGTGGGGAGACCGACATATCCCAGTCCGAGGATGCAGACTGTCTCGACTGTGGGCTCACCTGTGACCGACATGGGGCCGGGCCCTCCCTAGGGGGTGGAAGTTAGGCGGAAGTTCTCCGCGCGGCAAGAGGCCACCTGCACGAACGAATCTGCGCAGACTGCGGGCCGGTGGGGAAGTTTCGAGGGCCGTACAGGCCTCTCGCGAGCGACGCATCACCTGCGGACGGGAGGCGAAACGCACCGGACGATTCGGGGGAATCAGCTACTGGAAGAGCCCCTCGTACAGCTCACGAAGGACGTGCTGTTCCTGGTCCCAGCAGTAGCGTCTCCGCGCCTGGAGCGCCCGCTGTGCCATGGTTTCTCGGAGCGTCTCGTCTTCGAGTAATCGGTTGACCGCCCCAGCAATAGCCGACGGCCGGGAAGTGTCGACGAGTATGCCTGCCCGGGTATCTTCGATCACCCGCCTCATCTCCGGCAAGTCACTGGCCACCGCTGGCACCCCGGCCATCAGGTACTCCAGCAGCTTGTTGGAAAGCGACGAATAGTGGTTGAAGCAAGTGTTCTGGAGGATCTGAAGACCCACGTACGCGCAGGCCGTCCATTGCGGCAGCTCCTCAACCGGCACGGCATCGTGGAAGTAGACCTTCCCGTCAAGCCCCAGCTCTGCTGCTCGTGCGATCAGCGCGGGCTTGAGCCGCCCGCTCCCCAGCAGCACGACTGCGGCCCCCCGAATCTCCGGTGCTGCGTCCAGCAAGTGCTCGAGCCCTCGCTGCACCTGGATCCCGCCTTGGTACAGCACCACTTTCTCGCCCGCCGGCAGTCCCAGCCGCTCGTGCATCAGGCCGGATGGCTCCGGCTCGACGTGGGCCGGGAGGTTCCGCAGCACTACCGGCGGCGCGATGCCGTACCGTTTCTGCGTGAAGTCCGCCCGCGTCTGTGTCGTGCAGATCACGCGGTCTGCCCGGCCGATCAGCGCCCTCTCCAGAAGGCAAGCCCACCAGCGCACTCTCATATTGGTCCGGTCGGTGGCGACCTCGTGGGTATCGTACACCAGCCGCGCGCGCCGCAGCCGGCTGGCCGTCCACGCCATCAGCAGGGCGTTCAGGTCGTGCGCGTGGTAGACATCTGCTTTTGTCCGCAGCGCGGCTCGCACGAACCGCAGGAAGATCAGCACCCGTCGCAGCGGGTAGAGCACGAGTCGACGCACTCTCCGGAACGTGGATTCCAGGCGGCCTATAATCCTTCGCAGCACCGGTTCGGAGGCGCCGATGCTTGCGGGCAGCGGAGGGGGGCCGAGCTCCAGCGCGGACTTTCGTCGCAGCCAGGCCATGATCTCCAGCCGGCTGATGCCGAGTATCGAGCGACTGATGCGGAGGATCCGAAATCCGTGTACACGTTCTTCGCGCCGCGTGCGGCCTGGCTCGTGTACCGCCAGTACGGTCACTTCGTGCCCGGCCTCCGTCAGCGTACGCGCCTCCCTGCGCACGCGCGCATCGTGAAGCATATTGTTGTACACGAACATGCAGATCCTGCGCGCCGGCTGTTCGTGTCGTCGTGGAGTGCCGTCTGTGCTTGGCGGTGGTTTCATGTTGTGGTGCAGTCTGTCGGTCGCGCTCCCGCCCGTCGGCAGGAACCGAATCGGCAGGGGTGTTCGCCGAGCGCGAAGCTACCCCCTGCAGCGCAGGCACATTCAATCGGTTGCATGGCCGCCAGGGCGCGCGAGGGCCCGATGGGGCGGGCAGCGGCCGCGGCCGGAGAGCATCGGCTGGGAGGAGCTGAATGCTTGCCGCCTAATCTGCTGTTGGCGGAGCGTCGGGCTGCGCCCCCGGTGTCCGCTCGTGACTTCGCCTGAACTGGGAGGATGTGCGCCGGGGAGATGCTCGGCGGCTGAGGCTAGAGATGGCGATTCTGCACGCAGTACAGTTCTCTCTTCCCGACATACAGAGTGGGTATACGCTGCGGACGCAGGCGATTGTCCGCAGCCAGGGAGAGCTCGGCCTGAAACCGGTTGTGGTGACCTCTCCCCGCCATCCGGGCGGCCGCGAGGAAGAAGTGGCCGGGGTCCGGCATTATCGGTGCGCGGCGGAGGGGAGGACAGGGTCCGTTTGGAGGCGGGACTACGCGCGGGTGAGGGCGCTGGGGCACCGGATCCAGGAGATCGCCGAGGAGCGGGGCGATGTTCGCCTGGTGCACGCGCACTCGCCTGTGCTCTGCGGAATGGCCGCGCTGCGGGCCGGACGCAGGCTGGGAATACCGGTGGTCTACGAGGTGCGCGGGTTGTGGGAAGAGGCGCTTGCGGGCGGCTGTCTGATAGGAGGGGTTCGGCGTCGGCTGGCGAGGCGTCTCGAGGGACAGGTGTGTCGCGAGGCGGGGAGCGTGGTCGTCATCTCCGAGGGGCTGCGGGAGGAGTTCCTCGGCCGCGGGGTGAGTCGGGAGAAGCTCCACGTGATCCCGAACGGCGTGGACACGGCAGTCTTTCGGCCGCGCCCGTCATCGCCTTCGTGGAAGCTGGAGCAGGGGCTCTCTGACGGGCGCGTGATCCTGTATCTGGGAGCGCTGCGGGGGTACGAGGGGCTTGACCTACTCCTCGGGGCATTCCCGGCGATCCGCGAGCGTCACCCCGACGCGCAACTGGTGATAGTCGGGGAGGGGGAGGCGAGGGAAGACGTCGCCGCGCAGGCAGAAAGGCTTGGCAGCCAGGTTTCGCTGCTCCCCGCGGTGCCTCATGCGGAGGTCCCAGATTTCTATGCCGCGGCCGAGGTAGTGGTCTATCCGAGGATTTCAGTTCGAGCGACCGAGCGCGTCACTCCCCTGAAGCCGCTCGAGGCGATGGCGATGGGCAGGGCAATCGTGGCCAGCGATGTGGGCGGGCTGCGAGAGCTTCTCACCCACGGGGAGACGGCAAGACTGTTCCGCGCGGGGTCATCGGAAGCGCTTTCGAGGGCTTGCTCGGGGCTGCTGGCCGATGAAGACGAGAGAGCGCGACTAGGCGGGGCGGCCCGGGAGGCAGCACTGGCGCGCCACGATTGGAAGCAGTTGGCTCAGCGGTACGTGGATGTCTATCGCAGTGTCGGGTACCGCTGAGGGGCGCGCTGGGGGCACACGAAACGCTGCCTTGGCTGGGAGGAGCGCTACTCGCGCTCGGTTCGCTCCCAGGTAGCGCGATTGCCCCCGGTGGCCCAGCGCACCAGCGCCCAGACGCTGGCCACGGCTATCATCGTGACATAGGTGGCGAGCTGGATGGGAAGCAGCCGCCTGAGCGGCGAGAAGAGCCAGCCCATGGCACCGAGGCCGTATCCGACCATCTGGACTATCAGAGCCGGCCAGCCGACAGCTCCTTCTGCGACGCTGGCCCAAATCGCGCCGCCCAGCATTGCTATGAAGAAGACGCCCTGGATCTCGCGCAGGAGCTTGTGGGAGACAAGCTGCCAGGCGACGAAGGGACGGCCCGCTGTGAGTGTGCTGGGAAGGAGTCGGAAGAACATGGGGAGGGCGCGGGACATGATGCGCACTTTGCGCGCCAGCTCGCCGCCGACGGTGGGCGCCGCGCGCTCGACGGCGATGGCGTCGGGGACGAGGACGACCGACATGCCCTCGAGCAGGGCCTGGTAGGGGACTCGAAAGTCGTTCACGTCGAGCGGACGCAGATGCGGATAGAGGCTGCGACGGATCGCGTAGATGGCGCCGTTCGCACCGACAAGTCGTCCGCATTTGCTTTCGAGAGCTTTGACCATCTGCTCATACCGCCAGTAGAGGCCTTCTCCGCTGCCGGTGGCGTCGGCCTCATAATGGAGGGCGCCGCTGACAGCGCCGACGCGGGGATCCGCCAGGGGTGCGGTGAGGCGAAGGAGGGCGTCCGGGGCGAACATCGAGTTTGCATCCGAGAAGACCAGGATCTTGCCCCGGGCGGCCTCTGCGCCGCGATTGAGGGCGGCGGACTTCCCACCGCGCTGCTCTTGCCGGATCAGGACGACGCCCTGATGCTTGGCAACAATCTCGTCGGTCCCGTCGTCGGAAGCGTCGGAGACGACGATCAGCTCGAGGCGATCGCGTGAATAGTCGAGGTCGAGCGCGTTCCTCAACTTCGCCTCAATGACTTCGGCCTCGTTGTGGGCGGCGACGATCATCGAGACAAAGAAGGCGCCGTCGCCGGGCTGCGGCCGCCGGCGAAGCAGGTGTGCGAAGAGGGCCAGCAGGAGGGGATAGCCAAGGTATACGTACCCGAGCGCGCTGAGACCGACCCAAAAGAGCGTTGCTCCGGTCATGCCAGGGGTATATTTGGCCGGCGGCCGCGCGGTTCCTCCTGTGCCTGTCTCTCCAGGCGCGCCCGACAATGGGTGCCCGCCGGTGTCGAGACGGCCACCTGAGGCTCCCGGCCGGGAGAAGTCTCGGGTCGCGCCTGCGTCGTGCAGCCCGTCGTAGATTCCAGTCAGTGCGTCGTCGGGAACGCCTCTCCCCGATGCAGGGAGGCGATTCTGGAGCGAAGAAAGCAACGTTGGACGAGGGTGGGGCACACGGTGGGCAGCGGTAGGCTGCTTCTGAATCAGCCACCCGAGAATGTTGTGAGCTACCCGGCCGCGGCCGGTGCGGGAGGTGCTAGTTGCTAGCAGTGGTCGGCGCAGGATCCTGGGGCAAGAACCACGTGCGCAGTTTCGCGGAGCTCGGTGCGTTGAGCGCGGTTTGCGACACGGATGAGGCGGCGTTGGGGAACGTTCGGGGGACCTATCCGGGAGTCAAGACCGGCACGGATCTCGAGCGTGTTCTGGCAGACCCCGAGATCGAGGCTATGGTGCTCGCAACTCCGGCGGCGCAGCACTACGCGGGAGCGAAGGCGGCGCTGGCGGCCGGCAAGCACGTGCTCGTAGAGAAGCCCATGACGCTGCGGGCGGAGGAGGCCGAAGAGCTGAATCGACTGGCGCTGGGCGCGGGGCTCGTGTTGATGGTGGGGCATATCCTGGAATATCATCCGGCGGTGCGGAGGCTGCGAGAGCTGGTGGTGGCAGGCGAACTCGGGAAGCTTGCCTACCTGTATTCCCATCGCCTCAGCTTGGGGAAGATCCGCATGGAGGAGAACGTGTGGTGGGACCTCGGGCCGCATGACGTGTCGCTGATCCTGGGGCTGCTTTTTGAGTCGCCGGAATGGGTGCAGGCAACGGGGCAAGCCATGCTCACTCCGGGAGTGGCCGACTCGGTGGTCGCCTGCCTCGGATTCGCCGGCGGGGCGCGTGCGCACATCTTCGTGAGCCGGGTGCATCCCCTCAAGGAGCAGCGGTTGGTGGTGGGGGGGAGAGAGAAGATGGCGGTCTTCGATGACGTCGTGAGCGAAGGGAAGCTGAAGGTCTACCCAAGTCACATCACGGGGGACGACCAGCTTCCGGTTGCCACCGGGGGGGAGCCGGAGGTGGTCCCGATAGATGCGGGCGAGCCGCTGCGGGCGGAATGCGAGCACTTCCTGGAGTGCATCGAGGCTGGGTCTCAGCCGCTCACGGGAGGAGAGAGCGGCGTGCAGGTGACACGCGTGCTGGAGGCTTGTCAGCGCTCGCTAGATCAGCATGGCGCTCGGGTCCGGCTGGCGGAGCCACACTAGTGTGCCGTCCCAGTGTTAGCTGCGGAAATACAGTACGTGGCACAGGACGGCACGAGCCCACGACAGGCTCATAGCGTCCGTTCTGTGATTATCCGCGGATAACAATATCAGGAAGTTGTTCCTGGGACACGACACTAGAAGCTGTTTCATAGCCTCCATCTGGAGTCTGGCAGCCTGCGCTGCCTGAGGTTATGAAACAGCAGCACAAGCTGCCAGGCTCCAGCAGGCGCATTTCATGCCAGGGTCTCTAGTGGACAGCCAGG
>JAUVSA010000057.1 GCA_030597345.1 Bacillota bacterium | reverse complement strand
CGGCACTCTCCCCGGCGCGCCTCGCGTCTATCTCCTGTCGATCTTCGACAGGGCCCTGCGCACCGTCCGCCCGGGCGACCTCCTCATCTCTGCCGGCCGAAGGCTGCGCACCGAGGCCTGGCGGACCCTGAGCGATCTGCCTATGGTCGGCCGTGCCCTTTACTCCCTCGACCGCGCCACGCTCCAGAGATGCTTGCGTTCGGCCGATCTGCCCTCACCTGCCACCGATCAGAGGCAGTTGCGCGTTCTCCTCATTCGATCCACCCCAGGGGCCAGCACCCGCTACCGCATGGAGAACAAGTGCGAGCACCTCCGCCTCCTCGGCTTCTCCTACACCTTCCGCGCCGCGCGGGATTACGTTCGCGATCCGAATCAGGCAGCTCGCGATGCCCGCGATCACGACCTCGCCATCGTCCACCGCTTCCCCTGCCCCGGCCCGGCCGACCTCGCCCTCGACGCCCTCTCTCGCCTCCGGCGCCCCATCGTCTATGACATCGATGATCTTCTCTTCGATCCCGGCTCCGTGGCTCACGTCCCGCCGGCCGCCCAGCGCGCCGTCGTCCGGCAGATCGCTCTCCTTTCGCTCGCGACTCACGTTATTGCCAGCACGCACTACCTCGCGGAGCAGCTCGCCGACAGCGTCAGGCCCGCCTTCGTCATCGGGAACTTTCTCAGCGGCGATCTTCTCGAGGCCTCGGGCATCGCGCGGGCGAGGCGAACGCCGCACGACGGTGTGCGCCTCGGCTACCTCAGTGGGTCGGCCACCCACGACCGCGATCTTGCCGTCATCGGTCCCGCCCTGGCGGATGTCCTCCAAAGGCACACTGAAGCCACCCTCACTCTGGTCGGGCCGGTCGCGGTCCCGCCCGAGCTGACCCGCTTCCGCGATCGCCTCACCCGTCTGGAACCCGTTCCCTGGCAGGATCTCCCGGCCCTCACCGCCGATCTCGACATCAGCCTCGCCCCCCTCGAGATCGACAGCCCCTTCTGTCGCGGGAAGAGCGAGCTGAGGTACGTTGAGGCTGGAGCCGTCGGCGTACCCACTGTTGCCTCCCCAACGCCTGCCTTCCAGCGGGCCATCCGGCACGGCGAAACCGGCTTCCTGGCCACCTCCACCCAGGACTGGGTCGCGGCGCTGGATGCGCTGATCACCCGCCCGGGCCTTCGGAAGGACATCGGAGAGGCCGCCCGACGCGAGGTTGCGGCCCGCTACACTCCACAGGAGGGGGCGCAGCAGCTGGGTGAGGCGTTGCGACAGATAGTGGGGGCTACGCTCCCGAAGTCCTGAGGGCGCCGGCGACTGGAGCCTGGCCTGCCCCCTGCTCTCAACCCTTGGCGAGTGCGGCCCGCTTCTCCCCGCGGGATGCGCGCGCCGCTCGTCTCTCCTTGACCTGGGACATGAACGAGCCAATCTTCGCCTCGCGGCTGGCATCCACGAACCCGTCGTAGTCCAGGTTAAGGAAGGGGATGTTGCCATGATCTCGCCGGAATGTATGAGATAGCATGGCAACCGCGTTTCCCGGCATACAGTTGAACGGGATCACGTTGACAATGCCATCCAGCCGCCGCGCGGCGAAATCCTGCGCCTTGCCCATGCTGCAGATGGGCTCTCCCCCGAAGGAGGGATGGATGTATCGCGAGCCCTGTTCAATGATCTCGTTCGGGTCGATGTCGTCGAAGCCATCGAGGTAGGGGAGAGTGGCGGCGAAGAGATGGTGCTCGTCCCGCGTTGCGATGCTCGTCAGCAACGCGCGGTGCATCGCCAGTCGAAGGTCGGCCCATGCTCGGGTATCCCGCCAGCGATCGGCGGCCAGCATCCCGCTTATGCGGATGCTGTAGCTGAAGAACTCGCTGGGAGGCGCCAGCCAGACCTCCGCTCCCGCCTTCTCCAGCCTGCGGATCACCTGCTGATTCGCGCCATCGTGTATGCGCACGAACCACTCTCCCACGAGTCCTATCAAAGGCCGCCCCCCGTCGCCGTCCACTCGAGGCACCGCGGCAAAGCCGCGTTGGGCACGGCGAACGAAGTCCTCCAGGGGGCGGGTGTGCCGGCCGGCCAGGAAGCGGAGGCGACCGCCCCGGCTGCGGAGGTTCCGTCCCTGGGCCGGAAGGACTCGATCGCAGAGCTCCCGCAGGTACCGGGAGTAAATCTCGTCCGTCTGCCCTGAATCGGCCTCGTAGGGACGGGCATGGAACCGCATCTTGTTGAGCATGTCGTGCGCGATCATGCCTCCCCACGCCGTAATCAAGAAATCGATACCCAGCCCCCCATCTGCGGCTCGGCTTCCCAGGGTCACGATGCCGACTTCATCCAGCCCCATCTTGTCCAGGATCCGCTTTTGCATCATGTAGTACATACCGAACCGGCACGGCCCCTCGGACTGTCCCTGCAAGAACGCCTCCCGGCTGGGGTCGAAGTCGCCAGCGCCGGCTCGCTCGATGATATCTTGGGTGGTGACGAGCATAGGAAGGCAGACATCTTCCGAGATCGCGCTGCGCGCCAGGTTGAGCCCGGAGTCTGTGGAGCGGGGGAGCGGGGCGGCATCGATCCCCCAGGCTCTCAACGTCGCGCCTATAACCTCTGCCACGTCGCAAGCGCGCGGAATCCAGATGCGCCGATCTGCGAGTTCGAGGATGGGGGTGTCATCAGTGCGGATGACTACCTCGGGGCCCGGCCCGTCGCGCCCTCCCGCGGTGTCGGCGAAGGCTTCCATCCTGGTGATGATGCCGGCATCTGCAGTATGCTCGTCGATCTGCATCACATAGCACGGCTCGCCGATCTCATCCTTGAAGAATGGGTTGGCAAACGAGTCCGGGCCGCAGGCGAAGTAAGTCAGCACTACCGCGCGCAGCCGCGAATCGCGGCGGATCAAGCGGGCGGCGGCGAGCTTCTTCTGTATCTGGCGGGAGTAGGCGTTCGGCCAGGAATCGGAGACATCTTCGCCATCCAGAGGGAGAAAATCGCCGGGTATTGCGAGAATGCCCAGGTCCTGGATCTTGCGGCCAATGTCCATATTGACCGCGCTGTCGTATGTGGTGTACGGGCGGCCGATGACGACGAAGGCGCGCTCCTTCTCTCCGAGACTCTCCAGCGCCTCCCGTCCGCGGGCATCCACTCGCTGCCTGAACTCCCGCAGCGCTTCGAGTCCCGCGTCCGTCGCGCGGTCCGCTTCGGCGCGGCTCTTGCCGAGCTCGGCTCCGATCTCCCTGAACACGCGCCGCAAGTGCCGCTCGCCGCGACGGAAGAAGAGCCGGGGACGCAGCACGATCGGCTTCTCCCCCTCCCCGAGCCTCAGGGCGGCTCCGATGATCTCGGGCGCGGCCATCACGTACGGACAGGTGTGGCTCTGTCGGAAGTTATTGATCGGCTGCTCGGTATCGCACACGGCTGGGAGAAACAGGTAGTCTGGCTCTCGTTCCAGCAGCTGCGCCACGTGACCGTGGGCCACTTTCAGAGGGAAGCAGGGCTCGCCCGCAACAGAGTTGATGCCCTTGGCGATGGTGGCTTTGTTGGTGGGGTCGGAGGGCACTACCCGCATCCCCAAGGCCTGGAAGAATCCCCGATAGAGCGGGTAGTAGTCGGCGAACATGAGTCCTCTGGGGATGCCGACGGTTGGCGCGCCCTCCGGCACGTCGGCGTCGGTGCCATCCATGAGGATTCGCTCGCGCTCGGCGAAGAGGTCGGGCAGCCCCTCGCCGAGGCCCTTCTTCTGGGCGGCGCTGTAGCGCTCGCATCGGTCGTTGTAGTGGTACTTCTGGCCGCCATCCATCTGGAAGACATTGACGTCGCAGCGGTTGGGACACCGCTTGCACTCGAAGGAGGACACCTGGTATTTGCTCGCCGCGAGCCGCTCGAATCCGCGGAAGCTACTCTGGGAGGGCCGCTCCCGATATGCAATCGCCGCCACGCCGATCGCGCCCGTGAGGTGTGGATAAGGGGGCACGATTATGGGACGCCCGAGAATCGTCTCGAACGCGGCAACCATGCCTTGGTTGAAGGCAACGGCGCCCTGAAAGGCCACGCGCTCTCCGATGTCACGGTTGGCCACGTTCTTATTGAGGTAATTCTTGGCGCTCGCGAGGCAGAGGCCCGCGCAGAGATCTTCGATGGGCACGTTGTTCTGCTGGTAGTAGACCGCCGCGGATTCGGAGAACACGGTGCACGTCCAGTCCAGATCCGGCGGGCGCTTCCCTCTCAGCGCGGTCGCTCCAAAATCACTGATGTCGAGGCCGAGCCGCGCTGCCTGCTTCTCGAGGAATGCGCCGGTGCCCGCGGCGCACGCCTTGTTCATCTCGAAGTCTACGATGACGTCTCCCTCGAGTCGGATGTACTTGGAGTCCTGGCCGCCGATCTCCAGGATCGACTCGATGCCGGGCATGAAGGCGCGGGCGCCCTCCGCCTGCGTCGTGATCTCATTCTTGACGACGTCGGCTCCCAGGTAGTCACCCGTCAGGTAGCGTCCAGAGCCCGTAGTCCCGGCAAAGATCTCGCCGATCTCGAACCTGGCCTCCTCCACCTGCTGTCGGATATGTCCGATCGTGTCTCGGACGGCGGCGAGTGGATCGCCGTCAGTGCGCCGGTAGTAACTGGCGAGGATTCGCACCTCCCCGTCCACCTCGGTGATCAGCGCGGCCTTCGTGCTGACCGAGCCGATGTCCACCCCGAGCGCCGCCACCGGGATCTGGCGCGGCAGATCGTCGTTCCCCC
The DNA here is from genome assembly GCA_030597345.1 of Bacillota bacterium. Lineage (GTDB taxonomy): Bacteria > Armatimonadota > Hebobacteria > Hebobacterales > Hebobacteraceae > JAUVSA01. The sequence continues at coordinate 5,056 of JAUVSA010000057.1, read as the reverse complement.
TCGTGGAGGAAAGCACCTGAGACCGTGTCAGAGTGAGCGGCTCTGTCCCCTCGTACTCCAGGGGGCGGCCTGCCTGCTCCGCCAGCACGGCCAGGCTCTCTGCCAGGTCGACTTCGCGCTGCGACCTGAGGGCCGCGCCGACGGCGCCGAGCACCAGGTTGTGCTTTGGCACGATGATCTGTTCGGGGGTCAGGCCGAGCTCCTGAGCGAGATACTTACGTACGGTCGGATTCAGGGAGACGCCGCCGACGAAGAGGATCTGGTCCTCGAAGTCCCGGCCCCGGGCGATGGTGGAGCGGTAGTTGCGGCAGACCGCCTGGTGGATTCCGGCTGCGATTCGGTCGCGCGGAGTGCCCTTCTGGTAGAGATGCACGATGTCCGATTCCGTGAACACCGCACACCGACCAGAGAGTGAAGCGGGGTTCTCGGTCTCCCCTGCAACTCTGGCGAACTCTGCCACAGATCCGAGATTCAGGCGCTGGGCCATGTGGTCGAGAAAGGACCCGCTGCCGGCGGCACACTTGGTGCTGAGACTGGCATCATCGAGCAACAGCCGGCCGGCGATGTCGTCCCACTGGAAGCGGAGGTATTTCTGGGTCTCACGTCCCATCTCAATGATGGTCCGCGCCTGTGGGTACAGCTTGTTGCACGCCGCCGCCATGGCGTTGGGCTCGTCAACGGGCTCCACGCCCAGCAGCGCGGCCGTCTGGGCTGCGCCCGTCCCGGTGAGTCCGAGCAGAACGCGGGTTACTCCCGCGCGGTGCATTTGCTCCAGCACCTCGCGCACGCGTTCCAGCGGCTTGCCCTTCACCAGGGCGAGGCTCAGCTCCTCGACCTCGTCCCCCCGGACGAGCACGGCCTTGACCGTGTCCGCGCCAATATCGATTCCCAGCCGGACTCGCTCGCTCTCGCCCTGCGCTGCCTGAGACTGCGGGTCGGATACAGTCAGAGCAGGGGTATCGAGGGGGGCGCCGGGTTGCGCAGTGTTCTGCGAAAGTTGCTGTGTCGCGCGCTCAGTCATTGCGTGTTTCCGGACGAATGCGCCGGGATCGCCAACCATGAATGCATCGACCGCGGAGGGGTCGGCGGCATGATCTGTCAGCAAATGATAGTCAGGCTCCCGTTGCCTGTCAACAAGCCGGTCTCGGCTTGTGCCGGTGCGCCCGGCAAGTCTGCGGCGGCATGCGCACAGGACGGCAGTGCCGCCGCTGTCCTCTCAGACCAGCTCCATCTCAACCGGCTTGCCGGTGACGGCCGACCGGTTCGCACCGAGCGTCACCTCAGCGGTCTTCAACGCATCGAAGTAATCCGAGCGAATCACCGAGCGATCACCGGTGTGGATGGCGTGGATGAAGGCCTGCTGGATGTTCATACCGGGTGGGGGCAACTTGATCTCTGCCGCACCCTCCGGCACCACCTGAATCTCGGAGAAGGTCATGCGAAGCATCATGTCGCGCAAGATGACATCCGTCGAACTCCAACCGCCGCCCTTCGTCAGAGCGCAGCTTGTGGAGAAGTATCCTGTGGCTCCGTTCTTGAGCTCCATCGCCATCACCTGAGCGTCTGGGACCGTCAGGTTCTCCACGTTCTTCAGCACGTTCAGTGAGTAGCGGGCGCAGACGCGAGTCACATCGCCGACGAGGTAGCGGATGAAATCGACGTGGTGTGTCGCCATCTCGTGCAGCATGCCACCCGAACGCTCCATCACTCGCCACCAGTGCTCCGGTCCCCCGGGGATGCCCCCCCAGCGGTTCCCGGCCACGAGCGCCACTGCCCTGTCCGCGAGGAAGGCTCGCGCGGCGTCGGCGACCGGGGTATAGCGGAGCTGATAGCCCACGCTCGAGATGATGCCTGCTTTCTCGATGGCCTCCGCGATGCCGCGGCCCTTCTCCATGCTGAGTACGACTGGCTTTTCGACGAAGAGATGGATCCCTTTCGCCGCTGCCATCAGCTCTGCGTCAGTATGCGCATCGGGGGGCAGACAGACGAACAGCGCGTCTATCTCCTCTCCGTCGAGCATCCCCCGATGGTCTACGTAAGGGCGTCCGCCGAATTGCTGGCAGGCAGCTTCGGCCCGCTCCTTCTGTGCATCACAGAGCGCTACTATCTCGACCCCGTCGATCTCCTTCAGCGACGGAAGATGCGCTTCTGTTGCAATCCCGCCGCTGCCAACGAATGCTACTCGTACCTGCTTGGCCATCTGTCTACCTCCCCGTCTGTCTACCTCCATGGTGCGGCTGGACCCAGGCCCAGCCACGCATAGCCTCCCGCGGGCACAAAGCCCTCCAGGCTACGTTCGTTCGCCTCCACAGGCGGGCATCCTCTCGCCACTCGCTGGCGGGCGGTTACGCAACAGCGTCGTGCGGACAGGGGACTTGCCAGCGGTGTCGAAAGCCAGCAGGGCTGGCATTTCCCCAAGGCAGGCGCGAAAGCGGACGGCCGTGATATCTCTGGCGATCTGGCTGGCGATCATGTTGGCCTGCTTCGGCGCGGGCGCAGTTGTGTTGCGCCGGCTGCGTGTGGAAGCATCCAGTTGGGCCGAGGAGATATCGCTTGGGGCAGCACTCGGGATGGGCCTGCTTGCGTATCTCATGCTGGCGGCGGGCCTGCTCGGTTGCCTCAGGCCCTGGGTGGGAATAGCCCTTGTAGCACTGCTGGCGGCGCTTGGGTTGCCGCACATAGTTCGTCTCTCGCGCCACATCCTGGCTGCTGCCAGAACCACCAAGTGGCGCTGGAGTGCCCTGCCGCTCTTGCTGTTCTTCGCCGCCGCGGCCGCGCTGACACTGGTCGGAGCGCTCGCGCCATCGACGGATCTCGACTACGATGGCCTGGTCTACCACCTGGCTGTCCCGAAGATCTATATCGCGGACGGCCGCATCCATTCGATTCCCTGGCTTTCCCACTCCAACTTCCCGTTCAGCCTCGAGATGCTCTATCTCCTCGGCCTTCTGCTGCAAGGGCAGAGCCTGGCCAAGCTCTTTCACTTCGGGTGCGGATGGCTGATGATCGGCGCTATCTTTGCCTTCGGCAGACGCTGGTGGGGCGCCCGCGCTGGATGGCTCGGAGCGGCCATCTTCGTCGCGATACCGCTGGTGGCGTGGCAGATGATGTCTGCATACAACGAGCTGGCCTTCGCCCTCTACGCATTTCTCGCAATCCACGCGCTCAGCCGCTGGCTTGAAGGAAGGGGAAGGAGCGAGGGCGACGGGTGGCTCTGGGTAGCAGCTATCATGTGCGGGCTGGCGCTGGGCGTCAAGATGCTCGCGGCGGCCGTGCTGTTGTTTTCCGTTATCGCTCTGGTATGGGCCCTCATCCGGCGTGCCGCCGGCCCGCGCGCGCTCATCAGGATCATCGCCTTCTGCGCTCTCGCCCTGGGTGTGGCTTCTCCGTGGTACATCAAGTCATACTGCTGGACTGGGAACCCCGTCTACCCCTTCTTCTATCACGTGTTCGACGGAAAACACTGGACACAAGAGAGGGCGGACGCGTACGCCGAGGCGCAGGACGACTTCGGGGTCGGGAAGCGACCCTTGGCGTTCGGTGCTCTTCCCTGGGATCTGACGATGAGACCGCGCTGGTTCTTCGACCAGCCGGGCCAGCTGCGCCCCTTCAACGTTCTCATCACGGTTTTCGGGCCGCTGCTGCTTGCCTTTCTGCCGGCACTGTTCCTGACCGGCCCGGTGGGGGGCGGCGGCCGGCTGCTGCTGTGGTTCGGCCTGTTCTATGCCGCTGTCTGGTTCGGTCTGACGCAGAACGGGCGCTATTTGATGCCCATTCTGCCCGGCCTCTGCGCCTGCGCCGGGCTCGCGGCGTCGCGGTTGCTCGACCGGCCGTGGCGGACGGGCCCGGCGGTGGTGGTGGCGCTCCTGCTCGGCCTGGTCTCCGGGCTATACCCGGCCGCGGCGCTGGCGGCGCCGGCCCTGCGAGTGGTCGCCGGCGCGGAGTCGGCATCCGCGTATCTGACCAGAAACTCGCAGGTCTACCCCATGTTGACGGCTGTCAGCAGGGAGACCCCCACCGACGCTCGGATTCTCGTGCTCGGGGATGAGCCGCGCCTGTTCTATCTCGACCGCGAGTACTTGCTCGGGAACCACACGGAGATATTCACCAGTCAGGACCTCGCCGGCGCTGACGCGCTGCTGAATGCGCTCCACCGACTTGGGGTGACTCATCTCTTGCTGCACTCATCTACGGAGAATGATATGAGTAGTCGTTCCGGCGCCATGGCAACCCGCCTCGCCGAGCTCGAGGCAGCCGGGACGATAAGACTCCGCCTGCGGGTCAGCGCGACCCGAGGGGATTGGTCGTTATCGCTATGGGAAGTCGCAAGCGGAAAAAGCGAAAGGGCCCGGTAACGGCTGCGGCCGGCGCCGACTCAGACCGACGCCTCGAGGAAGCAGCGCGTGCGCGGCGTGCGCTGCGCATGATCGTTATCTTGTACGTCTTCCTGGCGTTCCTCTACGCTCGGAGCATTCCGCTCGGCAAGGGGCCGGACGAAAGCGCGCACTTCGGCTACGTCCAATTCCTGGCGGAGAACCATCACCTGCCAGTCTTCACGCCGATGGATCCCGACCCTGACTACGAGTTCCACCAGCCTCCCCTGTACTACGCGCTCTGCCTCCCCGTCCATATCCTGGCAGGGGAGAACACTGACCGGGCACAGCAGGCGGTGCGCTTCTTCACCATGTTGATTTCGATCGCCCTTATCTATCTCACCTTCTCCCTGGCCCGGGTGCTGGCGCCCGATAGACCGTGGATAGCTCCCGGCGCGGCAGGGATAGTGGCATTTCTGCCCATGCACCTGGCGGTTGCCTGCAGCGTGAGCAATGATGTGTTAGCGGAGATCTTCTGTGCTGCCACGCTCCTGGTCCTGGTCCAGTACCTCCGGCAAGCCGCGCTGCATCGAGCTGGTAAAGCCGAGCGGCCGCCGGGGCCGGGCATGATGGGAGCCGTGGGGTTGCTCATAGGGCTGGGGCTGCTGACTAAGTCCGTCGCCGTGCTGCTCTTCCCGGTGGCCTGGCTCAGTGCGGCGCTGGCCGTCCGGGGAGCGAACGGG
>JAUVSA010000080.1 GCA_030597345.1 Bacillota bacterium | reverse complement strand
GAGGGCACTGGGCGGATCCCGCCTGGACTTCCCTGCCGCACTGCGTACATTGCGTGGGTAGCACGTTGATCTACCTCCCCGTGTGGTGTGCAGGCGAGGCGAACGCCGGATGCCGAATCGCGCGCGGCACTGCGCCCATGAGTGCAGGCGGTTAGTCCGAAGTGTGTGAGTTATTACGGGGGCGATTGCTAAATCCCTTCCCTATGGCGCAGTGGGGCGGACGGCGACAGCGCGAATCGAATGGAGTTTCACTGCTGGTTCGGGCTGAGTTCGCCGATACTAGAGCGCATTTCATAGCCCTCACTCGCCTGGCTGTCCGCTAGAGACGCTGGCATGAAATGCGCCTGCTGGAGCCTGGCGGCTTGTGCTGCTGTTTCATAACCTCAGATGGAGGTTATGAAACAGCAGCTAGGTTGTGGTGAGGAATCGTCCGGGCCCAGAAGGGGGAGGAAGAAGCCGGATATCATGCAGCTAGCGGGGGGGGAACAAGTGGGCCGTGAGGGGTTCGAACCCCCGACCTTGGGATTAAGAGTCCCCTGCTCTACCAACTGAGCTAACGGCCCACGGAGAGAGAAGTCCGTCGACGGCGGGATCGAGGGTCACTCTAGCATGCGAGAGTAAAGAGCGTCAAGGCAGATGTGCCTTGGGCAGCGCGCCTCGCGCTAGTGCTCAGGTGGGTGGTGCGGATGGTCGGCGCCCGGCCAGTCGTCCGCCGATTGGCCGGCCGAGATGGGGGACATCTCGCGGAGCTTCTCGACTATTGGCGGGAACACGTTGAGGAAATGATCGACTTCTGCTGGGGTGTTGCCACGGCCGACACTGATGCGAAGAGAGCCATGCGCGGCATCATGTGGCAGGCCGATAGCCAGCAAGACGTGCGAGGCCTCGAGCGATCCGGATGTGCATGCCGAGCCGGAGGAGACCGCGATGCCCTCGAAGTCGAGGTTGAGCAGCATTGACTCGCCTTCGATGTAGCGCACGCAGACGCTGGTGTTGTTGGGGAGCCGCTGCGTGGGATGTCCTGCAAGCAGAGAGTTCGGGACGCGCGCGAGCAGGCCCTCGATGAGACTGTCTCGCAGCTTAGCGCTGTGCCGCATCTCCCATTCCATGTCTTGGGCGGCGAGCCGGGCCGCCTCGCCGAGGCCGACGATTCCCGGAACGTTCTCGGTGCTGGAACGGCGACCGCGCTCGTGTCCGCCGCCGTGGATGAGAGGGGCGATCCGCACGCCTTTGCGGACAAAGAGCGCGCCGACGCCCTTTGGCCCGTAGAGCTTGTGGGCAGACAGGGAAAGCAGGTCGGTGTTCAGCTCCCGCACGTTGACGGGAACATGTCCCACCGTCTGAACGGCGTCGGTGTGGAAGAGCACGTCACGCTCGCGGCAGATGGCGCCGATTTCCCCGATGGGCTGTATCGTTCCGATCTCGTTGTTGGCGTGCATGATCGAGACGAGAATCGTCCGCTCGGTGATCGCCTTACGAACATCGTCGGGATCAACGAGGCCAGTGGCATCTACGGGGAGATAGGTCAGCTTGAGGCCGTGGCTTTCGAGGAACTTCGCGGTATGCAAGACAGCGTGATGCTCGATGGTGGCGGTGATTATGTGATCGCCCTTCTTCTGATTCGCCAGGCTGATTCCGACGAGGGCCTGGTTGTCGGCCTCAGTGCCGCTGCCGGTGAAGACGATCTCTTCGGGGAGCGACCCCAGGAGCGCGGCCACCTGCTCTCTGGCCCGCTCCATGCCCTCGCGCGCTGTCTGGCCAGAGGAATGAAAGCTCGACGGGCTGCCCCAGCTCTCGTGGTAGTAGGGCAGCATCGCCGCCACGACCTCGGGCCGGGGAGGGGTGGTAGCGGCGTGATCGAAGTAGATGGACTTCACTCGGGACCTCCTAGAGCGCATTTCATAACCCTCACTCGCCTGGCTGTCCGCTAGAGACGCTGGCATGAAATGCGCCTGCTGGAGCCTGGCGGCTTGTGCTGCTGTTTCATAACCTCAGGCAGCACACGCTGCCAGACTCCAGATGGAGGTTATGAAACAGCTTCTGGCAAAAGCACGAAAGCACACTAACTATAGCGAGGCGAGTCAAGAAGTGCCAAAGGGGGGTTGTGGCGTCCGCAGACATAGCGAACCCGGCGGGTGCTGCACAGCAGCGCGGGAGCGGACGCCTCTCAGCTAAACAGGGCAGCGCGCTCCTCTTCAGTGAGCTTGAGGCCGACCGCGCCCATTGCCTCGCGAAGGTGAGCGTGGCTGCTGGTCCCGATTATCGGAAACACCTCGAATGGCTGGCTCAGGAGATAAGCGAGAGCGATCTGGTTGGCGGTCACGCCTTTTTCCTCGGCGATGTCGATGGCGTGCTGTAGGCGGCGCCGATTGGCGGGCGAATCGAAGCTCTTGGCCCGGGCCGGGGCACCGCGGAAGTCGTTCTTCGCCCAGGCGACATTCTCTGCCCCGAAGTACCCGTTGGCCTGGGATGAATACGGAATCATCGGGAGGCCGGTTTTGACGTGCCACTGGCGGAGCGGATCTTCCGCCTCGTCCGTCGCTGAATCGGATTCTGCGCCGCGCGCGGCAGCGCCCAGAGACCACCATGGCTCGTTCGCGACAAACGGGGGTAGGCCCTGTTCTTCGGCGGAGTTGTTGGCGGCCTCGATGCGCGCGGTGGTCCAGTTCGATGCGCCGTAGCTCCGGATTCGCCCGTCGCGTCGGAATCCGTCCAGGGTCTGGATGATCTCGCCGACGGGCCTCGTTGGCTCGTCGAAGTGGAGCCAGTATAGGTCAATGCAGTCCATCCCGAGGCGCCCGAGGCTCTCGTTGAGATCTTCCTCTACTTGGGCCTTGGCGCAGCGGCCGATCTTCTTCTCGGCGTCCATTGGGGGATGGGCGCCCTTGGTGGCGATGATGACCGAGTCACGCACGCCGCGGCTGCGAACCCACTCACCGATGGTGCGCTCGCTGGCGCCGACGCCGTGCTCGAGCCAGGCGGCGTAGACGTGCGCGGTGTCTATGAAGTTCCCACCTGCTTCCAGGTACGCGTCGAGGAGAGCGAAGGTGTCCTCTCTGCTCAACTCCGACCCGAACCAGACGCTGCCGAGGCATATGCGGGAGGGCTCTATATGGGTACCGAGAAGTGATTTCGCCATTCGGCTTGACCTCTCTCCTGAGGATGTGGTCGGGGTGAGTCTCGCGAACCGCGGAGCCTTCTTTACGCACAGTGCCGCCGACGTCCTGCTCCCCACATAGACGCGGGATGCAGATGAGTGGCCGTCAGCCCAGCTGCAGTCCTCCGCCGGCTGTGCGGCGCTAGGGGACCGAGGGAGTTCCCCACTGGCGCCATCTGGCCCGGATGGCCGCGGCCATGCGCTCGAAGTGCTTCCGGCGCTGGTCGAAGAAGTAGAGCATATCGGAGCAGAGGTACTGCGCGAAGCCACCGCCCTCGGCGGGGTGCCAGAACTTGCAGCATCCGGCGCGGCAGACGTCGAAGTGGCGGCAGTCGGCGCAAGGCGCGGGGCTGTGATCGGCCTTTCGGTTCTGGAAAGCGCGCGCGCGGTCGGTGGTGCGGAGCTCGGAGGGGGTATGCTCCAGGATGCTGCCGAGGACGTGTTCTTCGCCCACGAAGAAATCGCACGGGTGCACGGAACCGTCGCGCTCGACAACAAGATGGCTGTCGCAGGCGGGCCGGTGCATACAGTCTCGCATCGGCTTGCCCGCGAAGAACAGGACGAGATCGTCGAAGAGCTTGATGGAGATCTGGCGCTGCGCTTCGGCCGCCCAGAGGTCGAAAAGCGCGACCAGAAAGCGGCCGTACTCCCCGGGACGCAGGGAGAAGTCGGTGGTGTCTCCAGAGGGCCCCCATTCGACGCAGGGGATGAACTGGAGGTGGTCGGCGCCGAGTTCGGCGGTGAGGTGGTGGTACACGTCGGCGGCTGCGTCACAGTTGGCGCGGCTCACGACGGCGAGGATGTTGACGGCGACTCCGCGCTGCCGGAGCACCCGCCACGCCCTCACTGCCGAAGAGTGCGACGGCCTGCCGTCGGCTCCGCGCCGCATGGCGTCGTGATGCTCGGCTGGGCCGTCTATGCTAAGGCCGACCAGGAAGTTGTTCTCCGCCAAGAAGTCGGCCCACTCGCGATCGACCAGCAGCCCGTTGGTCTGAAAAGTGTTGACCACTCGCCGGCCTTCGCCCGAGAAGCGGTGCTGCAGAGCGACGGCGCGGCGGTAGAACTCGAGCCCCGCCAGTGTGGGCTCGCCGCCCTGCCAGGCGAATACCGTCGGGGATGCATCTTTCGAGACGAATGCGCGGATCATCGCGGCGAGCGTCGATTCCTCCATGACGCGCACCTCAGAGGCTATGCCGGGGTGATAGAAGCAGTATGTACAGGCGAGGTTACATCGGTCCCCGACCGGCTTGATCAGGACAGTAGACACGGATTGCCCCGTGGTTAGTCGGCGGCCTCGAGGCCCTTCAGATAGGCGAGCGCTTCTGAGAGCTTTGCCTCTGTGTCGCCTTCCGAGAAATCCTCGAATGACAGCCAGCCATCGTAGCTGACCTTCTTGAGCGCGGCGACGATAGTCGTCCAGTCGGCCTGGCCCTGCTTGACCGCGGCCATCTGCCACTCCCACTTCGCGACGCCGTCATCCTCTCCTGTCCTTGCCCACGCGCAGTTCTTCGCATGTACGTGACTCAGGTACGGGCCCAGCAGTTCGAGCCCCATCTGATAGTTCTCGAAGCCCTCGACAACCATGTTTCCCGGGTCGAAGATGACTCCGATCTCCGCCGGATCGAAGCGGGAGACGAGGCGATGCGCGAGGCCGGCCGAGGGGGTTATGTTGCCCATGTGCATCTCGATGCAGGCCTGCACCTCGTGCTTGCGCGCCAACTCGGCGACCTTCTCGAAGTCTCGCAGCGCCTCCTCGAAGAGTTCCTGGTACGGACGAGATCCGTCGTAGGCGGGGGGGCCGACGCGGAGCTTCGGGCAGCCGGCCGCCCGGGCGGCGCGCATCGCCGACTCCACGGAGTCCAGCTCGCTGCACTTCATGTAGCTGCCGAGAATCGGCATCGCCAGCCCGTGCCGATCGGCGATCTGCTTCGCGCGGGCGAGGTCAGACTCCACCTCGTCGATATCGACGGTCGAGCGGTTCGCGCCCCAGTAGCTGACTTCGGTGATGGGTTCGGGCGCCTTCTTCGTGACGCGCCACTCCAGGCCATCCAATCCGAGCGAGCTGGCGAGAGCTGCGGTTCCCTCGATATCGTACTCGGGGCACATGACAGTGAAAACAGCGTACTTCCAGGACATGATCTTCTCCGTGTGCTGCGCGCTGGCCAGGCGCTTCGGTGTCTGCCGCGATGTTTCCTGCTAGGCGACAACCGCTCGGAAGCACCACTCGGGGGCAAGGGAATCGCGGGGCGTCCAGCGAAGGAGCAGACACTCTGTCAGAACCAGGCGCGTCGATTGGCGCCCGGTCCACGTCGTGTGTTTCCTAGGAGATAACGTTGTCGAAGCGATTGACGGTTATTCCGGAGCGGTGTTCGGGCTGCAGGCTGTGTGAGTCGATCTGCGCGCTGCACCACTTCGGAGTGAACAACCCGAAGAAGTCGGCCATCCGCGTCGTCGCGCTCTATCCGCACCCGGTGATTCGCATGCCGGTTGTGTGTCGGCAATGCGCGCAGCCGAAGTGTCGGGAGAACTGTCCAACGGATGCGATCGGCGTGGAGAACGGGGTCGTCCAGATCGACGCCGACTTGTGCGTTTCGTGCCAGCAGTGCGTGATATCCTGTCCCTTCGGGGCGATCTTCGTCCACGATGACATCCCCACGCCATTCAAGTGCGACCCGTGCGGCGGCCGACCTCAGTGCGTGCTGCAGTGCCCCAAGGGCGCACTTCAGTACGTGCCGCAGCACGAGTTGGGAGAGGCGAACCGCGTGGCTGCGGTGCTGCGCTACGCGCACATGAAAGAGGTCGAGTATGTCGAGAAAGGCGAGCGGAAGAAGCTCCGCTACGCGGAAATCGGGCGGGAGCAAAGCAAAGAAACAGCGGATTGAAGGAGGCTATCACTTCCGGATCCTCCGGGTTGACCTGACTCGCGGCGAAAGCCGCGTCGTTCCCTTCGGCGAGCGCTTCGCCCTGAAGTACATTGGCGGGCGGGGCTTTGGCGCGAAGCTCCTCTTCGACCAGCTGCCGAACATCAAGGATCCGCTGGGCCCCGAGAACATCCTGGTGGTCGCTCCCGGGCCGCTCAACGGGCTCTATCTGCCTGGATCGGGCAAGACACATTTCGTCGCTCTAGCTCCCCTGACCGGCATCTACGGTGACAGTAACATGGGCGGGAACTTCGGCACGGAACTCCGCCAGGCGGGTTACGACGCACTGGTGATCGAGGGCCGCGCTGAGGGCCTCAGTTATCTCTGGATCGATGAGGACGAAGTCTCCGTCGTGCCGGCGCCGGAGCTGGCCGGCAAGGGGTGCCTCGAAACGGAGCGGATGGTCAAGGACAGTCTCCAGAGCGAAGAGGTGCGGGTGGCGGTCATCGGCCCGGCGGGGGAGAACCTGGTCAGGTTCGCAACAATCAACACGGACTGGAGCCGGAACGCCGGCCGGTGCGGCATGGGGGCGGTGCTGGGCTCGAAGAACCTGAAGGCGATCGCGGTGCGCGGCAGCAAGGATCTGCCCGTGGCCGACGTCGCGAGGATGCGGCTGCTGACCGACCGGTCGCTGAAGGAGCTGGCGGAACATCCCCTGTTCGAGTTCTGGCAGCAGCAGGGCTTGATGTCGGTGATTGACTACCTCAACAGCGCGGGGGGACTGCCCACTCGTAACTTCCAGCAGAATGTCTTCGAGCACGCGGAGCAGATCGACGGCTTCAAGATGGAGAAGGAGTTCAAGATCGGGGACACGGCCTGCTTCGCGTGTCCGATGTCCTGCGGGAACATCTGCCTCGTGAAGAACGGGAAGTACAAAGGCACGATCACCGAGGGGCCGGAGTACGAGACCGCTTGCACGCTGGGCTCGAATCTGGGAGTCTCTGACTTCGCGGCCATCCTCAAGGGAAACCAGCTCTGCGACGAGCTGGGCATTGACACCATCTCTTCGGGCGTCCTTATCGGGACAATGATCGAGGCGGTGGAGACCGGGCTGCTGAGCGCAGACGACGTTGACGGCATGAAGCTGGGATGGGGAGACACCGATCAGATCACGGCGCTGCTGGAGAAGATCGCGCGGCGAGAGGGGGTGGGTGACGTGCTGGCCGGCGGCTCGAGGGAGGTGCTCGAGCGCTGGCCGCAGTTGCGCCCGATCCTGGTGCAGACGAAAGGGATGGAACAGTCCGCCTACGACGCGCGGGCGACCATCTCCATGGGCCTGGCGTACGGCACCTCTGACATCGGCGCCCACCACGCCCGCGCCTGGACCGTGGGGAAGGAGCTGGAGGCGGGTTCGGCATGGACGGACGAGGACCGGGTGGACATCGTGATCTACCATCAGACTATCCGTCCGCTCTTAGACATGCTCGGGGTCTGTCGCCTGCCGTGGATCGAACTGGGCTTCGACGAAAGGCGATATGCGGAGTACTACAGCGCGGTGACCGGGATCCCGCATACGCTGGAGGAAATGCTGGAGAACTCCCGCGCGATCTACGATCTCACGCGACTGATCAGCACCTCGCGGGGGATCAGTCGTAAGGATGACTATCCCGGCCCGCGAATGCTCGAGAGACCGATCGAGGGGGGGCAGTACGCCGGCCGCGTGCTGGATCGCGGGCAGTACGAGCACCTGCTCGATCTGTACTATCAGAAGCGGGGGTGGAGCGAGGACGGGATACCGCCGGCGAGCCGGGCGCGCTCCTTCAAGGATGGTCTCACTTAGCCCGGCGGTCGTGGTCGGGCAATCCGCGATAGGGCCGAGGTGACGATGAGCGCGGTGGGCGATCAGAGGGTGAGCCAGAGGCGAGGATGGCGGGGGCTGGATAACCCCTATGCGTTCCTCCTCCCCGCGGTGCTGGTCTTCGGGATGTTCGCCCTGTATCCGATCCTGCGCTCGCTCTTTCTCAGCTTCTTCCACTACGAATTCCTCCGGCCGGAGGAGATGAGCTGGGTGGGGTGGGCCAACTACGCTGAGATCTTCCGCGATGAACGGGTGACCGGCTGGCCCGGCATCGTTTCGCCAGAGAAGCCGCTATCTGTCTGGGAGATCGCGTTCTATCCATTTCTGGTAGTCTGGCTGACCATCAACGGGCCCGGCGGGGCATTCTGGAACACGATTCGCTTCACTGTCATGTACGTGCCGGCCGCCATCGTGCTTCCCTTGGTTGTGGCCGTGTTGATCGAGCGCGCCGGCCGGCTATCGACGCTCTTTCGCACGCTCAACTTCATCCCGATCGTCGTCTCGGTGGCGGTCGTGTCGATCATCTGGATGTGGATCTACCCTCCAGTGTACGGCGTACTCATCTCGCTCCTTCGCGGGCTCCTGGGGAGAGACGCGGGCTATAGGTGGCTGTCTGATGCGAAGCTGGCGATGCCG
>JAUVSA010000164.1 GCA_030597345.1 Bacillota bacterium | reverse complement strand
GGCGATAAGATCGAGCAGGCCAAGGGCGCCCTCCTCTTCTTCCTCAACAGCCTCAACGAGCAGGCCCGCTTCCGCGTCATCACCTTCAGCAACACGGTTCGACTCCACGGACTGGGCAAAGGACTTCTGCCCGCCTCGCGAGACAACATGCGACAGGCCCGAGATCTCGTAGAGGATATCTCCGCAAGCGGCGGCACCGACATCCACTCCGCCCTCCAGGCCGCTCTCGACTTGGACTTCACGGACGGCCGCGCAAGCTATATCGTCTTCCTGACAGATGGCCTCCCCACCGTCGGCGAGACCAACATCGGCGCCATCGCCACCGATGTGACCGAATGGAACGGCGACGGCCCTTCCCGCCGCGCCCGCCTCTTCGTCTTCGGCGCCGGCTACGACGTCAACACCCACTTCCTGGAGAAGCTCGCCCAGGGCAATGGCGGCGTCACCGAATACGTCCGCCCCAGCGAAGACATCGAGGTCAAGGTCTCCCGCTTCTTCGCCAAGGTCGCACAGCCCGTGCTGACGGGAATCACCCTCGAAGTCGCCCAGGTCGAGACCTACGACACCTCCCCCACCGAGATGCCCGATCTCTTCGCCGGCTCTCAGCTCCTCGTCTTCGGCCGATACCGCGCAGACCGCCCGGTCGTCGCCCAGGTCTCCCTGACCGGCTACGCCTCCCCGGAGCGCAGGCGGTTCGGAACTTCCGCCACCTTCCCCGTCTCCCAGCGGGAGCACTCCTACCTCGCTCCTCTCTGGGCCAGCCGCAAGATCGGCTACCTCCTCGACCAGATCATGCTCCACGGCCAGCAGGAGGAACTCATAGACGAGATCGTAGCCCTTAGCACCCGCTACGGCATTCTGACCGAGTACACGGCATTCCTCGCCGAGGAGGGTGCTCGCCTCGGCGATGCTGTCGCGCGCCGCGAAGTCCACCACAAGGTTATGGACGCCTTTTCGGCTCCCGCCGGACGAGCGGCCACCTCACAGCGCGAGAACGCCCAGTTGCTGCGCGGCCAGTCCAGTCTCGGCAGGCAGAACGTCCAGTACGATGCCGAGGGCGAGATGTTCCAGTACCAGCAGGCCCAGACCCGCAACAATCAGGCCTTCTTCAACCGCGCCGGCAACTGGGAGGACGCGCGCTACAAGGAAGGCGTCCAGCAGGTCATCAACGTCAAGGCCTTCAGCGAGGCCTACTTCCAGCTCACCCGACGCGACCCGACCCTCAACCAGTACTTCTCCTTGGGAGAGCGCGTCCTCGTAGTGACCAACGGCCAGGCAATCCAGATCGCCGACGAAGGCAAGGAGTCGTTCACCGAGGAAGAGCTCGACGCCCTTCTCGGCGAACGCCATGCGGCCAACCCCCACACTGAGCAGATCCCTGCCCAGTCTGTCACTAGGACCGCCTCCCTGCCTCCTTCTCAGTCCTCACGCCTGCCCGCGGCGACGGCCTCTGGCCTCATCGCTCTGGTGGGAGTCGCTCTGGTCGCCTCCCGCCGAACTCGCCTCGGTCGGCCAACCGGCCTGTAACAGCACAGGGAGCACACACAACGTAAGCAGCGGGCGCTCTCCTGAGCGCCCGCTGCGCATTCTCTGTCCGTCCTGATGTCGATCTTCCCGCGCCGCTCTCGTCCCCGCCACCTCTAAGAATCTCTAGCAAAACTCTGGTCCACCGCTGTCATTCTGAGCGGAGCGAAGAATCCCGCCGTTTCCGGGGTGTTTGCAGCTCTCGAGTGAAGAACTTCGAGGTCTTGATAGAGCCTCTAAGATGGAACCGGGGCCACCACAGCTTCCGCCTCGCGCAGCGCCGTCTCGACCACCTCCACCAGGCGCGGCAAGGGCACCGGCTTCGCCAGGAACTCGCTGATCTCCAGCCCTCGTTCCCGGATTGCTGATTCCTTCTCCGGGTGGCCGGTCAACACCACCACGGGTAGTTCCCGCGTCGGCTCACTCTTCCGCAGCATCGTGAGCAACTCCACCCCCCCGTACCTCGGCAGGCCCAGGTCGAGCACGATCAACGACGGGAGGACCGCGTCAGAAGCCAGCAGCGCCGCAACCGCCTCTGCCTCGTTCTGGGCCACTCCCACCCGGTAGCCTGCCCCCGTCAGCACATCGTCGATTAACGCACACACCTCCAGGTCGTCCTCCACCACTAGCACGAACGGACGCGGCTGCCCGGGACTCCCGCGAAGCCGCGCCTGCGTCTGCAGAGCCCTTTCCAACTGCCGCGGCGCCAGCGCGCCCATGCCGATGAGAAACTCGCCCACGCGAAGCACGCCCCCCTGTTGGCGATGGAGCGCCGACCGCAGTTCCTCCGGGGTTACTGCCCCGCTCGCCAGCAGGAGTTGGCCCAGAAGCGTTGCTGATTGCTGCTCTTCCATTGCGGATCTCCAGTTCCAGGTGCCCACGTCATTCTCACACCCGCCTCCGTCCTTGCTAGTATTCCATGACCGGGCGTGCTTTGGTGGAGTCTCTCTTGGTCGGCCTCCTCGCTAACGCCCTCCCTGGATGGTGGTGGGCCGATCCCGCGGCCGCACTGCGCATGGTCCCTTGGCTCCTGCGCGAGGGCATTGAGGGCATCCGCGGAGAAGGGGAGGAGGAGGCCTGAACGCGGTGGCTCTGCTCCGCACTGCGTAGCTTCAGCAGAGCAGTGCCGGCGCCCCCTGTCACTCCCTATCACTCCCGACTCGCATCCCTGAGGAAGCCGTGCCTGCCAGCCGCCTCTGACCACTCCGGGTGACTCTCCCCGTATCCCCGCAGGTCCCACCGCCACGGAACCTCATCCCCGGTCTCCAAGAACCAGTCCAACATGGCCGCTCCGAGCTTCTCCCGTATCGACCCCAGCGAAGCTTCATCTATCGCCAGCCGAGCTTCGGCCGCCAGCCGAGCTTCGGCCAGGTTGTTCACCTCGTCCGGGTCGTTGCGCAGATCATATAGCTCGTCCGTGTCGTACAGCCGCCGCACATACTTCCATTCCTTCGAGCGAATCATCACCGCTTTTCCGTGGACCTCCGGCTGCGTGAATTGCAGCGCCGGCCGCGACCAGTAGATGTCCTCCCTCGGCCGGGCCGTCTCGTGCGTGTGGATCTCTGTCTTCAGCCCCCCGCCCTCACTGAAAACGTAATCGCGGTGCTCCGTCGTCTCCCCGCGCAGCAGCGGCAGCAGCGACCGCCCGAAGTGAGTGTGCCCCAGCTCGACCCCGCAGGCCTCCGCCAGCGTCGGCAGCAAATCGATCATCTCGACCAGCGCTTCGCTCACCGCCGGTAGTGGCTCACATCCGGGCACGCGCATTGCCAACGGCACGTTGACCAGCACGTCCTCGAATGTGTTCTGAGTCTTCTCCGTCAGCCCGTAGTCGCCCACGAAGTCCCCGTGATCCGACGTCGCCACAACGATGGTGTTGTCCCACGCGCCGCTCTTCCTCAACGCCGCCACGATACTGCCGAGATTGTGGTCGACCTTTGTGACCATGCCGTAATAGACGGCGACGATCTCGCGCAAGTCATCCTCTGTGATCTCGTCCATCCGCATGCGCTCGTGTATCATTGGCAGGATCTTCGGCTTGCCTGCGAAGCCCTCCGGCGGGCGGATCGGAAACGGCACCCCCGCCCGGTCATACATCGAGAAGTACGGCTCGGCCACCGCGTAAGGCGGGTGCGGATAGCTCTGATTCACCAGCATGAAGTACGGCTGCGCTGGCGGATGCTTGATGAACTCCGTCGCCTGCTCGGCCACGTAATCATCGCTCAGCGACATCCCGTAGTTCTCCGGCACTTCCCCCCACAGGAATGTATGGTACAGCCGGTCGCCGACCTTCCAGGGGCTCCTGTTGAACGCCTCGCGGCCGCCGGTGCCCCCCACCCGGTCATGACAGGAAGCGGCGATCGCCTCCTCCGCGATCATGTCGTTCTGCCCACCCCACCACACGTGATAGTCGGCCTCCTTGAAGTACCGCAGCATGTTCGGCTCGTGCCGCCGCAGCATGCGGTGCATCGTCCGGTGCCCGTTCACATGGCAGTACCACCCCGACGCCATCGACGCCCGGCTCGGCGTGCTCACCGGGTTCTGCACGAAGCACCCCCGGAACCCCGCCCCCTCCTCCGCCAGCCCATCCATGTGCGGCGACTTCATGACCCCGTTCCCCCAGTACCCCGTGTCCTTCGCCCTCCACTGATCCGTCATGAACAGAACCACGTTCGGCCGCTCACTTCCACTCATTCCTCAGGCTCCTTCCCGGTGCTCATCTGGGACTCGCCCCGCCCCGGCTCGTGCGCTCTGGCGTCCGGTGTTTCGGGAGCTTGCTCCCGAAACCGCAACCTGGACCTCGACCCCCGTCCGGTGTCTCGGGACTCTCCTGCTACGTAGCGAAGCCACTTCGCACAGTAGCATCAGTCCCGGAACGAATCTCCGCCATCGCTCCTCCGCCTTCCCCAGCGTCAGCGCCTCCTCCCGTTCCTCGCCCGCGCCGCTTCTCCCTGTTCTCCCCCCGCGCCGCCCCATCTCACCGGCCCCACCCCAAGAGGAGGCCGCGGCGATCACAGCGAAACTCGCCCGGAGTCAATCCAGGAGGCCAAGCATGAAATGGACCCTTAACACCTATGAAGTAGCTCAGAAATGGGACGTCGATCACCTTATCGACATGTGCCAGAAGACCGGCTATCCCTACATTGAGTTCCTCATGGACTTCCAGCAGCCTCACGGCCTGGAGTGGGATACCCCCGCCGAGCGCTTCGCCGAGGTCAAGGGCAAGCTTGACGCCGCCGGCCTCAGATTCGGCTCCTTCACCAGTTGCGAGACCTTCCACTCCCCCGACGCCGCCGAACGAGCCGAATCCGTGAAATGCGTCAAGCGCGTCATTGACATGGCTCACCAGTTCGGCTGCGACCATGTCCGCGTCCTCGGCGACCTGCTCCCCGATGATGAGAGCCAGCGCCCCGCCGTGGTCGCCAACGTCGCCGACTGCCTCCGCCAGCTCGGCGAGCACGCCGGGCACGCCACCTGGGTCTCCATCGAAATGCACAGCGACTTCACTGACCCCCACTACTCCCTCGAGGTCGTGCGCCAGGCCAACCTCCCCAACGTCGGCCTCGTCTTCAACGGCATCTTCCCCGTCGGAAGAGACTGGAAGTACACCCTCCCCG
>JAUVSA010000032.1 GCA_030597345.1 Bacillota bacterium | reverse complement strand
CGGTCTCGGCGGTGAGCCGGGGAATAGCGGCTTCGGGCTTGGGTTCTGTATGATGCGATGTCTGGTCCATAGTGGTGACTGCCGCAGCGGCCGGGAGTGGGTTCGACGGGGTCGGAGGGAAAGCCTGCGGGGTGGGAGGAGAACGAAGGGGCAGCAAATCCCAAGGCCTGCCGATGGTAGGAGACACGCTCGTACCCAACATGCTGACGGCGGGACCCTTGCTACTCTGTGTAGTAGCTACGCTACGTAGGACGAGTCGCTGACGCTCAGGGTGACCGTACTTCGCCGAGGCTGCGTAGGGCAAGCAGCCTGAAGTCGTGCACGCCCGCCTCAGGCGGGCAGACTGCTTCCCGCCCAGATTCGCGGCAGGAATGCCGCTCCTACGGGATAGGCGGCGGGCGTGAGCTGGCCCGGGGCTCGTCCAAGGGAACGCGCGCCCTACAAGAAGGCGCCTCCGGCACCTGCGCAGGTTGAAAACCTGCGCTACCAGAAGCGGTGGGCATCCGCTTTGGCGGATACCCGCCCTACATTTTTTCGGGGGCGGAGACGCCGATGATGGTGAGGACGATGCGGAGGACGGTCAGGGCGGCCTGGACGAGGGCGAGGCGGGCGGCGGTGAGCTCTGTGTCGTCGCTGAGGACGCGGCAGTTGGTGTAGAAGCCGTGAAAGGTGGCGGCGAGCTCGCGCGCGTAGCGGGTCATGCGATGGGGCTCGTAGCGCTGGGCGGCCTCGCTGACTTCGTGGGGCAGGTCGGCGAGCTTGCGCATGAGGGCGAGCTCGTCGGGTTCGCCAAGGCGGTCGAGGTCAGCGTCGGAGATGTTGGGAAGTGATACGCCGCGATCCGCGGCCTCGCGGAGTATGGAGCAGATGCGGGCGTGGGCGTATTGCACGTAGTAGACGGGATTGTCGGCGGCCCGCTTCTTGGCGAGCTCGAGGTCGAAGTCGAGGTGGCTCTCCATTGACTGCATGAGGAAGAAGAAGCGAGCGGCGTCGGCGCCCACGTCTTCGATGAGGCCGGAGAGGGGGACGATATCGCCGGCGCGCTTGGACATACGGACCATTTCGGAGCCGCGGAAGAGACGAACGATCTGATGGATGAGGATTTCGAAGCGAGAGGGGTCGTAGCCAATGGCTTGCACGCCGGCCCTGGTGCGGCGGACGTGGCCCTGGTGGTCGGGTCCCCAAATGTCTATCAGGCGATCGAAGCCGCGGTCGAACTTGTTCTTGTGATAGGCGATGTCGCCGGCGAGGTAGGTGGGTCGGCCGTCCTTGCGGATCAGGACGTGGTCCTGCTCGTCGCCGAAGGCGGTGGCCTTGAGCCAGAGGGCGCCGTCGGCCTCATAGGTGTGGCCGGCGGCATTGAGGGTCTCCACTGCCTGGCTGACTTCGTCGTCGTCGTAGAGGGTGCTCTCCATGAACCAAGTGTCGAAGGTGACGCCGAAGTCCGCCATGTCACGCTGCTGGTCGGCGACGATTTTCTGAAGTGAGTATTCGGTGAGCGCGGCGAGGCGTTCGTCGCGGGCCATGCCGAGGTACTTGTCGCCCTCGGCGGCGACGAGCTGCTCGGCCATGTCGATGACGTAGTCGCCCTGGTAGCCGTCCTCGGGAACCGCGGCCTGCCGGCCGAGCTGCTGGAGGTAGCGGGCCTCGAGGGTCTCCGCGAAGCGCTGGACCCGGGTGCTGTTGAGGGCGTCGTTGACGCAGTACTCGCGAGAGACGATCCAGCCGGTGCGCTCGAAGAGGCGGGCGAGCGCGTCGCCAAGGGCACCAGCGCGGCCCTGGACGACGGCGATCGGGCCGGTGGGGTTGGCACTGACGAACTCGAGGAGCAGACGCTGGCCCCGGCCGGTGTCGGAGCGGCCGTAGTCTTCGCCCTCTTCCAGAACCCGACGGACCAGGCGACGAAGCCAGGTTGGGGAGAGGACGAAGTTGATGAAGCCAGGGCCGGCAATGTTTACGCTTTCGGCCAGGCCCTCGGGCAGATCGAGATGGCGAACGAGGGTATCAGCGACTTCGCGCGGGGGCCGGCCGGTTTCGCTGGCCACTACCATCGCCAGGCTGGTGGAGAAGTCGCCGTGGCGGGGATCACGCGGGGTCTGGAGGTCGACCTCGGGCGAGGGCGATTCGGGAAGGTCACCCGCACTTTGAGCTTGGGAGAGAGCATCTGACAGCGCTTGAATGAGAAGTTCTCTGGGCATTGCTACTCCGTGGGGGTCATCCGCTGAGCCAGGACCAGATGGTGCTGAGCGCAGGGATGCCGTAGTCGGCGACCAGGGCCATGGCGAGGAAGCCGGTGAGCACCTGGGGGAAGCCGCTGTTCCAGAGACGGCGCGGGAAGCCTGCGCGCGCGCCGGGGTCGGCGCGCACTTTGTCGAGGAGTGCTTCCCCGACGCGGGCGGCAGACGCAAGCTGACGGTCGGAAGGACGACGGGTGGTGAACCAGCGTTGGAGGCCAGCACCGAGGCGCCGCCAGGTAAGCAGCACGATCATCACCAGTACGAAGAGAGCGAGGAGGCGAGTGGCCTCATCCGCTCCGTCACTGAGGGAGGTGAAGAACTGCTGTGCGATGATAAGCAGGATGAGCAGAGCCATCAGATTGGTGCCGCAGCGGGGATGCACGCGGGACATCGTTCGGAGTTTCTCCGGGACGAGGTCCTCACCTTCTTCGATGGCGCGCACCACCATGTGCTCTGCCCCATGCACCCTGGTGAGCGGAGAGAGACGAAGGAGAAGCAGGAAGACGGCGATCTGGAGGCCGTGGAACAGGAGTGTTGCCCACAAGGGGATAGGACCTATGGCCTCCGGAGGAGGGGGCGGAGAGCCGTGGGCAAGGAGGCGATCGGCGATCCCGGCCAGCCCGTAGATAGCGCCACCGGCGAGGAGGTTGATAGCCATGAGGGCAATGCCGGTGCCTGCCAAGGCGAGGTTGCTGGCGCCGGCGCGGAGGGCCCCTGTGGTGAGGTAGACCCCAAAGGGGGTGGCAAGGCCGGCGATTGGCGGTGCAAGGGCCTCACCGGTGATGGCCGCAAGGATGTCCCGACGCAGCACCATGCCCAGATAGCGGCCGTCCCCGGCCGCTACCGGCACCGCCCCGGCAGCGGGGTCCTGGAAGATCTGCGTGAGGGCCGAAGCTCGGCTGCCAGCGGAGAGGGGATCGGTTTCGGATACGATGAGCTCGATGGGGCGCATGATCTGGGAAACGGAGAGGCTTCGGGCAAAGGCGCGCGGGTCCTGGACGTCGGCAGCGAGGCGGAGGAGATCCATTTCGTGGACCAATCCCACGAGGCGGCCGCTTTGAGCGACCGGGAGAGCAGGCAGCCCGCGGGCGCGGAGGAGGCGAATCGCCTTGGCGACGGTATCCTCCGGGGCGAGGGGCGGAGCAGGCTTTATAATGTTGGGCACGTCGCGCAGCGTCATGGGCGAGAGACCTGTCAGGCCGAAGCTCGGCTGCCACTCGAAGCTCGGCAGCCGCTGGTTGCCACTTATACCTTTCTTATGCTACCATAAGTCGCCCAATTTGACATCTGGCAGCCGACGTTCGGCCGAAGCTCGGCTGCCAGCAGTCGGGAGTTTTCTTATGGCCAATCGATGTGATATCTGTGGGAAGGGACCGCTGACGGGCTACAATGTGAGCCACTCGCACGTGCGGACGAAGCGGCGGTGGCTTCCGAACCTGCAGCGGGTGAGGACGGTTTTGAAGGGGCGACCGGTGCGGCTGCGGGTGTGTGCGAAGTGCCTGAAGGCTGGGAAGGTGAGGCGTGCGGGCTGAGGTACTCTAATCCGATCAGGAGTTGTGTGCCTTAGAGACTCTAACAAAACCTCGAAGTTCTTCACTCTAGAGCTGCAAACACCCCGGAAACGGCGGGATTCTTCGCTCCGCTCAGAATGACAGCGGTGAAGCAGAGTTTTGTTAGAGATTCTTAGGTGGGGCCGCCGTCCGCTAGCAGCCGAGCTTCGGCTGGGAGCAGGCGGCGGCTCGGCGCGTGTGGGCAAGAAGGTCTGCCACCGCCTCTTCGGTGAGGGAGCGCCACTCGCCGGGCCGGAGGTTCCCGAGGGTAAGAGTGCCGACGCGCGTGCGCCGGAGCGCGAGGACGGGATGGCCGATCGCCTCGAGCATGCGACGGACCATGCGCTTGCGGCCGGCGTGGACGGTCAGCTCGACCAGGGAGCTCTCCCGCCCGGCGCGCAGGAGGCGGACCCGGGCAGGTCCGGTAGGGCCGTCGCCGAGCACGACGCCCTGGGCTAGTCGGCGGAGCGCGGCCCGCGAGGGACGGCCCTTCACTTCAGCCCGATACACCTTCTCGACTCGGTACCGAGGGTGGGTGAGGCGGTAGGTGAGATCGCCGTCGTTGGTTATCAGCAGGAGGCCCTCAGTGTCGGCGTCGAGGCGGCCGGCGGGGTAGAGCCTCTCTTTCATCTCTCCCAGCAGGTCGAGCACGGTGGTACGGCCGCGATTGTCGACTGCGGTGGAGAGGGGGCCGCGGGGCTTGTTGAGCAGGAAGTAGCGCGTCGGCTGCACCCGGAGGCGATGGCCGTCCACCTCCACGCGGGACTGGACGGGATCCACCTCGAGCGCCGGGTTGGTGACGACTTGACCGTCAACACAGACGCGGCCGGCGCGGATCAGATCAGCCGCTCTTCGACGGGAGGCGCGACCGGCGGCCGCGATGAGTTTTGAGAGCCTTTGCACAGGTTCTCACCAGCAACAGAGAGACCAACACCAGGATGACTATCCGTAGCCCCCACCGGGTGGCTACGACGAACGACGAATGCGATATGGACTCGCCGGCGCGGAGAGGGGAGCGGGCGAGAACTCTATCGCTCGCGACGAGTCGTGCTTCACCTACGGGGTCACCACGGGAGACAGGCGCCTGGAGGGGATTGTCGAGGGTCACTTCCAGCTCGGGGGGAGAGGACACGCCAGTGCCGGTGACGGCGACGAGGGTATTCTGGCAGACGGCGGATACGGATGCTGCCGAGCCGCCGCGGACGCGGGCGCGCCCGAGGGCGTCGCCAGCGCGTGCGTAGACCTGTCTCCGGTGGTTGTCGAAGCCATACTCGAGGAGGCGAAGCGCATCCTCATACATATCCGGACTGTCGAGGATGACAGCGACGAGCTGCCAGTCGCGCTTGGTTCCGGAGGCGACAAGGCAGTGCCCGGACTGGTTCACGAACCCGGTCTTCACACCGTCCACGAAGTCGGCCCGCCTGAGGAGTTTGTTGTGGTTGCGCAGTGTGCGGGCGCCTGCGGGATCGCTGGGGAGGAGAATGCGAGCGCTGGTGGCACTGACAAGCTCCCGGAAGCGGGGATGCTTGAGAGCCTCGCGCGTGATCAGTGCAACGTCATAGGCAGATGAGTAGTGGTCACGGTGGTGGAGGCCGTGGGGATTCACGAACTGTGTGTCAGTTGCGCCTAGCTCGCGGGCGCGCTCGTTCATTCGCTTGGCGAAGGCGGGGACGCTGCCGGAGATGTGCTCGGCGATGACGAGGGCGGCATCGTTCGCCGATTTGAGGAGAAGAGCGGCCACCAGGTCGTCGATTCGCATGAGATCGCCGGGCTGCAGATAGAGGGAGGACCCCCGAGCTTGCGCGGCAGCGAGGCCCACGATCACCGAGTCGTCGAGGGTGCAGGTCTCGAGTGCGGGGGGAGCGGTCATGACCTTGGTGGTGCTGGCAACGGGGCGGGGCTCGCGGGTGTTCTTGCCGAAGAGGACAGTCCCTGTTTCGACATCCATGAGAACGGCCGCGGCGGCCTCCATGGCGGGATCAGTTGGTGCTGCGAAGAGCGCGTGTGTGGGGGCCAGTCCGGCTAGAGCCAGAGGTAATACGAGCCAGATGCGGCGAGCCCTGCCACGCATCACGGCTGGGGCTGGCCGTCGGCATCCGTCGGGGCGGAGGCTCCGCTGCCAGACGATTCCGAGGGAACGGGATCTTGGGGGGCATGTGCGGCCTCGGGCGCATCGACCTGGACCTGCGAGGCATCGACCGGGGCCTCGGGCGCCTCGGCCTGGTTCTCGGACTCGTCGACAGCCACGGCGTCGAGACGAGGTAGGTCCGCCACGGAGTCGAGGCCGAAGTGTCCGAGGAAGTTGCTGGTCGTTCGGTACAGCAAGGGCCGGCCTGGCGTCTCTTTCCGCCCGGCCTCGCAGACGAGTTCGTACTGAGAGAGAGTGTCCAGCACCGAGTCAGAGTTGACGCCGCGGATGGCTTCGATCTCGGGGCGGGTAGCCGGCTGCTTGTAGGCGACGATGGCGAGGGTCTCGAGGGCAGCACGGGAGAGGCGGAAGCGCTCCGGCTTGTGGAGCTTGGCGACGTAAGGGCCGTACTCGGGGCGGGTGGCGACCTGGTAGCCACCGGCGAGGCGGGTGACCTGAATCCCGCGGCCGGCATAGGCCGCCTCAAGCTGGAGGATGAGTTCTTCTAGCTCCCCGGGGGTGACTCCCAGGATGTCCGCGAGCTCGGCCGGGGGGAGCGGCTCGGCCGCCATGAAGAGGACGGCCTCGAGGGCCGAAGATCGGCTGCCTGCCGAAGCCTGGCTGCCATTGGTTCGTTCGGTCTGCCGAAGCTCGGCTGCCTGCCGAAGCTCGCCTGCCTCTGGCCCCTGGTCACTCATCGGTCGTCAGGCTTCGGTTGCCGAGGGTCGGCTGCCAGCGGAAGCTCCGCTGCCAACCGAAGCTAGGCTGCCAACCGAAGCTTCGCTGGCAATGGGATAGACGCGGATCTCACCGAAGGGACGTTGCTGGGCGACGCGGGCGCGGCGAAGGCGGATGAGTTCGAGCAGCGCGAGGAAGGTGACGATCACCTCGACGAGGGTGGCTCCTTCGTCGAACAGGTCAAGGAAGCCGATGCCCTCCTCTGCCCAGCGGAGGCGAGAGGCGATGGCGGCGATCTTCTGGCCGACGGTGAAGCGGGGGCGAACGACCTCTCCGGAGGCGGCAACTTCCTTGGCGCGGTTGAGGACGCTCTGAAAGGCGGCCCACAGGTCGAAGCCGGAGACTTCGTTGAGCATGAGGTAGGGCCGCTCGCCGAGGCTTGGCTGCAAGTGGTGGCCGTTGCCGTTTCCATTTCCGTTTGTCAGGTGATGCCGAGAGAACACAAAGCGCTGGAGTTCGGCGCGAGCCCGGAGCTCGTCGGCCACGGCCTTGTAGCGGCGGTACTCGATCAGCCGGGCGACTAGGGCGGCACGCGGGTCGCCGGCCTCGTCTTCATCTTCCTCGGGGCGCTCCGGCTGAGGGAGCAGCATGCGGGACTTGATCTCCAGGAGCTGTGCGGCCATGACGAGGAACTCGCCGGCGACTTCGATGTTCAGCGATTCAAGTCCGGCCAGGTGGTCGAGGTACTGGGAGGTAATGTGCTCGATTGGGATGTCGAAGATGTCGATCTCGTCGCGGCCGATGAGGTAGAGGAGAAGGTCGAGCGGGCCCTCGAAGGCGGACGTTCCGCTGTCAGCGGAAGCTCCGCTGACAGGTGGAAGCGCTACCGGATGGCCGGTGAATACTCGGTCGGGTGGCGCGGCTGGGTGGGTGGAGGCGGAGGGTGCAACGATGTCCTGCCGAAGCTCGGCTGCCGGTGGATACATTCGTGTCTCCGGGCGACGATTTCTGGTATGGCGCTTGCTGTAACTCGTAACCTGCTGTCTGCGTCTAAGTATGCCTTATTCCGGGATCGGTGTCCAGTCCTTCGGAGGCGGTGGGAGTCGGGACAGGAATGTCCCTCCTACGAGGAAGGGAGATGGCGGCGGGCATGCGCCTTCCTGCTTCGCTGAAGCTACGCAGGACCTGTCGGCGAGATACCCGGCCTATCCGCCTGAGGCGGACCTTCGGCAGAACGGCAACGGCGGAGAGGCGGCTGCGCCGCCTACACAGGTTGAAAACCTGTGCTACCAAGAACGGCAACGCGTGGCGAGGTTCGGTGACCCCGCCCTACAGGATTCTAGCGCAGCTTCATCGCCTTCCAGACGAGGTCCATAGTTTCGGCGGTCTTGTCTCGGGCGCGGCGGGCGCCATCCTGTAAGACGGCGTCGAGGCGGTCGGGGTCGGCCGCGATGGCAGCGCGACGCTCCCAGTAGGAAGTCATGGCCTCGATGAGTATGTCGGCGAGCTGCCGCTTATGGTCCACACAGCCGAGCTTTCCGGCCTCGCAGTCGGCCTTGACCTCAGGAGCGGTGTCGGGGGAGTAGGCCAGATGGTAGGCATAGACGGGACACTGGTCGGGGTGGCCGGGGTCGTTCTTGCGGAGCTTGGTCGGATCGGTGAACATGTCCGGGACCTTCCGGCGCACGTCGTCCGGAGAGTCGGAGAGGTAGATGCAGTTGTCGTAGGATTTGCTCATCTTGCGCCCGTCCAGGCCGGGCAGGAGGGCGAACTCGGTGAGCAGGGACTGGGGCTCGGGGAGGATGTTGCCGTAGAGGTGGTTGAAGCGGCGGGCGATCTCCCGGGTGAGCTCCAGGTGGGGCACCTGGTCGCGACCGACAGGGACGACGTCGGCCCGGTAGACGAGGATGTCGGCGGCCATGAGAACGGGGTAGCCGAGGAGACCGTAGGAGGGATTGGCGATGTGGAGCTGCTCGCGCTTCTCCTTGTAGGTGGGGACACGCTCGAGCCAGCCCACAGGGGTGATCATGGAGAGGAGGGTGTGGAGCTCGGCGTGGGCCGGAACCCAGGACTGGATGACAATGGCGGTCTTGTCCGGGTCGAGGCCGGCGGCGAGGTAGTCTATGGCGGCCTCGCGAACGTTTTCCAGGACCTCGCTGGTGTCGTCGAAGGTGGTGGTGAGGGAGTGGAGGTCAACGATGCCGGCGTAGAGCTCGTACTCGTCCTGGAGACGGACCCAGTTGCGGAGGGCGCCTTCGAGATTGCCGAGGTGCAGGCGGCCGGTGGCCTGCATTGCGCTGAAGATGATTTTCTTCCGTGGCTGGGACATGGTAAGGGGATTATAGCATGCGGGGTTGCCGGGCCGCAACGACGACACGGGGGCAGGAGACTCGCTCCTGCCCTACCCGCTTACGAGGTCCTCCCCTACCCGGCTATGAGGTGTCTTTGAGGCGGTTTTCGAGGTCGATGAGGGCGGTTTCGAGTCGCTGCTGGCGGATGGCGTTGGTGACGTCGCCGCGAGTGCGCTCGATGAGGGAACGAGTGACGTCGGCGGTTCTCTTGAGGCCTCCAGAAATGGCAGGGGGATAGTCAAAGGATGTCATGGCGGAGTAGATCTCACTCATGGCCGAAAGGATAGCCTCTCCCCAGTCCTTGTCGTTGTGGCGGATGCGGTCGAGGGCGTGGCGCCTGAGCTCGCCGACGGCCTCCCCGAGCGCGTTGAGGTAAGCTGCGTAGCCCACGCCGAGATCGTCGGGGTCGGGGAGGGGTTCGCCGCGGATGAGAGCATAGGTCTGGTGGGCCTCGGCGTGCTCTTTGTGGGCATCGTGGACGAAGCCGGCGTAGCGAACATCAGGGTGGTCCTTCAGCGCCTCCTCCACCTCGCGAAGGAATCCGGCACTCTCCTCCATCAGGGCAACGGCATCTTCGTACTCGCCCCGGTGGATCGAGCGAATGGCGTTGGCGCTGTTGCGGATGACAGCGCGCGATCGGGTGAGGCCCTTCTCTCGCGCGGCGTCCTTAGCGTCGAAGTTCTCCCGTATCTTGTCACAGATGGATGTCAGCTCTTGCAGCCTACGCTTCTTCATTGGTGTGTTCTCCTTAGAGCGCATTTCATAACCCTCACGCGCCTGGCTGTCCGCTAGAGACGCTGGCATAAAATGCGCCTGCTGGAGCCTGGCGGCTTGTGCTGCTGTTTCATAACCTCAGATGGAGGTTATGAAACAGCTTCTAGGTGATATCCAGGCGATGCATCGCCCGCGGGCCCTCCCGCGCGACCACGAGAGGGTCTTCCTCCCAATAGCCTTCGTTGTGTAGCTCTAGGGAGTAGTAGCCGGAATAGCCCTTCCCGTCGAGAGCGGCCAGGAGCTGGTCGAGAGGAATGACGCCGGAGCCCGGATAGACGCGATGTCGATCCGCGAGCTCGCGCAGGGGGAGATCGACGGAGTCGCTCACCTGGACGAGGAAAATCTTCTCGGCGGGCACGGACTCCAGCATCTCGAGGGTGCAGCTGCTCCGGTAGAAGTTAAATGTGTCGAGCACGAGGCCGCCGTTGGACACGTCGGCCAGCTCGACGATCTGCCAGGCAGAGGCAAGGGTGCTCACACTGTGGGGAGGCCCGAGGAACTCGAGCCCCACGCGCACCCTGAAGCGATCGGCGAGCCGGCACAGGTCGCCAAACGCGGTCGCCGCGGGAAGGGGCTCGACACCCTCGACCGGCGGCCCGACGACGACGACGGAGCAGTCGAGATCGGCCGCCATCTCGAAGAGGGCCTCGGCCTGAACCATGGCCAGCGAGTGGGCGGTGGGGTCGCTCTCCGTCCAGCTCGGGAGGCCCGTCACTTCGGCCACCGCGAGCTCCGCGAGGCGTATCTCTTCTGCGGCACGCTCCGGGGAAGCCGCAATGTCCTCCCAGACAAGCCCGACGGCGGCGAAGCCGGCGGTGGTGGCCGCATACAGCTTGGCGTCGAAGTCGGCGGGGCCGAGAGAAACGAGGTTGAGCGCGATTCGGTCAGGCATCATCGGGGGGCCTCCGCCGGGGAGGCGCCGAATTCCCGCGCCAGTATCTGGCGGAGCTGACGCATATCGGCCTCAAGATGGTCGATGAGCCTGGCCTGATGAAGGGCGGCGGCTGGATGATAGAGGGGCACGTAGAGGATGCCGCTGATACGCCTGGCTCTGCCGTGCTCGCGACTGATAGAGAGGCTCTTGTCGATGAGAGTCTGGCCGGCGAAGCGGCCGAGGGTGCAGAGGACCTTTGGCGTGATGAGGGCGATTTGTGCGAGGAGGAATTCGTTGCAGGTGGCGATTTCTTCCGGCAGAGGGTCGCGGTTCTCCGGAGGACGGCACTTGACGACATTGGTGATGAAGACGTCACGCCGGTCGAGGTCTATGGTCTTGAGAAGATTCGTGAGGAGCCGGCCAGCGGGGCCCACAAAGGGGCGGCCTTGCTGGTCCTCTTCTCTCCCGGGCGCCTCGCCTACAAACATGACAGGGGCGTCGAAAGCGCCCTCCCCGGGAACGGCCTTCGTGCGGGCACGGCCGAGGGGACACCGACGGCAGCGGCGGATCTGCGAGTGCACTTCCTGGAGGGCTTCTTCGGCGTCAGAGGAGCCCAAGCTTCTGCAGCTCCTGTCGCAGCGCGGCGCGACAGCGATCGGTGGCGGGCAACAGCGGGAGACGCACCGAGGAGGGAGCAATGTCAAGGAGTTCGAGCGCGGCCTTGACCGGGGACGGATTGGTTTCGAGGAAGAGAGCGCGGCACATGGGCAAGAAGCGGTAGTGAATCTCTCGCGCCTGGTCTATCCGGCCGGCGGCGATCAGCTCGACCATGCGGCGCCACTCGCCTGGGAGGATGTGGGCGTCGGCAAGGATAGCGCCGACGCCGCCGAGGCAGCAAATGGAGAAGGTGAGATCGCCGTCGCCGCTGAGCACGGCGAAGTCAGGTGAGGCAAGGCGGATGATCTCAGCAACTTGGTTGAGATCGCCGCTGGCCTCCTTGATGCCAACGATATTGGGGATGCCGGCGAGCTCGACGGTGGTGGCAGCATCCATGTTGACCCCGGTCCGCTTGGGGATGTTGTACATGACGACCGGGAGGGAGGTCGCCTCCGCGATACGACTGAAGTGGGCCACCAGGCCGGCCTGGGTGGGCCGGTTGTAGTAAGGGCAGATGACCAAGACAGCGTCGGCGCCGGCACCTTCTGCGCGAGCGACGAGCTCGAGGGCCTCGCGGGTGCTGTTGGATCCGGCGCCTGCGATGACCGGCCCGCGGCCGGCCGCATGCTTTATGGTGAGCTCTACGACGCGGCGATGTTCGTCGTGACTGAGGGTGGCGGACTCGCCGGTAGTGCCGCAGGGAGCGCGGCCGTTGACGTTTCCTTCGATTAGGTAGTCGAGGAGCCGGTGGAGTGCCGACTCGTCAACTGATTGGGCGGAAAACGGCGTGATGCTAGGGGCGAAGACGCCTCTGGGCTCGAAGGGCACGCCAGTTACCTCCTGGGTTAGGATCGTTCGTTACAGGACCAGGTTCTGATGGAGACAGCTCACCGCCTTCTTTCGCTGAGGGTCTGCGACCAGATAGGAGAGACTGATATCGTCCCGAGCGGTGGCATGGACCTGGATGCCAGCGTCTGCGAGGACCTTTTGCGCCTGTTCCTGCCAGGCGCTCACACGCCGGCGGAGGGCTTCGCCGACGACGGAGACGAGGGCAAACTTGCCAGCGTCGATCTCGCCTGGGGCCACGCCGCGTGCGGCCAGGACCTGGCGGACGATGGCCTCCGCGTCACGATACTTCGGAGGTAGAACGGCAAATCGAGTGCAGGCCGCCTCCGTGGATACCTGGTAGTAGGTGAGCCGCTCTCGCTGTAGGCGTTCGCCGATCTGCAGGGCAAGACGGGGATCCTCTGAGGGGAGATCGAAGATGAGCAGGCGAGATTGATCGACGACGGCAGTGGCGCGGTCATTGGCGACGGCGCTGGGCTCTGCTCCTATCTCGGTCCCGGCGCTGTCGGGCTCGCGGAAGGTCCTCACGACGAGCGGGATGCGGTACTCGCGAGCCATCTCGACCGCCT
>JAUVSA010000187.1 GCA_030597345.1 Bacillota bacterium | reverse complement strand
ACAGCTCCTTTCAGGACGACCCGGCCCACAGAATGCAGCCCTCGCCAGCCAGCCATTGTCCCGCGCGCCTTTCCCCTCGCGCTGGTGCCCTACAGGAACAGCAGCGGAAGATACTCCGGCTCTTCATCGTATGGCTCGACTTCGCCGGAGGCCACTGCATACATCCGCTCGTGGCTCGCTCGCGCCGCTTCGCACAGCTCCTCGTAGGGCCGGTTGCACACGTCCACGAATCCGATATTCCAGTTCTCCCCGTCGAACCGCCCGAGTGCCGACTCGTCGTACAGCGTGAACCAGTGCACGCCCACACACCACGGCTTCGCCGCCGCGTCCTCAAGGTAGATCCGATACGCCTGGCCGCGGGCCGCCTGATCTCGCACGTGCCCGATCCCACTCGCCGGCAGGCCGACGTCGAGCGCGCCGAAGTGCCACTCCCCGATCATCACCGGCGCCTTCACTTGCTCGCTCACCTCCGCCAGCTCCGGGCGCACCCGCTGCTGATAACCGTTGACGCTGAAAACATCGAAGGATGTCATTCCCTTCAGTGCCCACGGCGGCGGGACCGTGTAGTAGCGAGCCCCGAGGTTGAGATGGTTCGGATCCACTCTCTTGCACGCGTCGCTCAACGCCGTGAACAGCTTCTCGACCATCACCGCGCTGAACGCCTCCAGGTCCCTCTCCGCAGCCTTGGTGAGTCGCTCTCGCCACTCCCCCTCCCCGACCGCTGCCAGCGTCACCTCCATCTCCCACGCCGCGGCCAGTCCCGCGTCGCCGCCGTACTTGTCCTTCAGGAAATCTCGCAGCGCCAGCCGCGTCTCACACTTGGCAGTGTTGTGGAGCATCCCAACGGCAGGCGTCTCTTGCGCGAATCCCCACGTCGGCTCGTTCATCAGGAAGTACCCGATCAGAGCCGGATCATCTCTCGTCTCCTCGAGCTGCTTCGCGAACTCCGCGGCCTCTCCCTCGAAGTCCGGATGAAACACATCTGGGAAATCGCGGAACACCTGCGGCGTCTTGCCCCGCCGGAAATCCAGCGGCCGCACGTACGGGAATCCGGCCGCCTTCGCGATCTGCCACTCCGACCAGTTCGCAACGGTGTTGAAGCCGAACCGCCGCAGCAGCCCCAGCGTGACCTCGCTCCACTTCCCGTGCCAATCATCTCGCCCGAACGCGCGGATGAAGTTCGCCTTCAGGTAGTTGATCATCCGCGCTTCGCTCTGGCGCTGCCAGTATATGTCGCCATAGGGACCATCTTCCTCCGGCATCCACGCCAGCGCCTTCTCCAGCCCGGCATAGGCCGCCACCGTATTGACGCTGACGCAGTCCAGCCCTGCCGACCAGAAGGCGAATCCGTCTGGGTCGACGAGCCACCACCGCTTCCCATCGTGGTGCGTGCGGAAGAATCCCGTCCCGTCGAAGCGAAGCTCCTCGCACCCGCCCCAACGCGAGAAGCCCTGGGGCAGCTTGCAGGTCTCTGCTTCCTCCGCTTGCGCGTGCAGTCGTTCCGTGACCTCCTCCGCACTCCGGCTCTTCGTGGGCCACTCGTGCAGTGCGCTCTGGCCCAGTTCGTCCAACAGCGGCCCCTTCGGCAGCGCGGGCGCATCCAGCCTTTCCGGCTCCACTGCCGTCGCCACCACGGGAGTAAGGCAGAAGCGGGCGGGCCGGTCGCTCTTGCGCAGCACCGTGATCGTCATGCGGTCCACCTTGGCCAGGTCTACGCGATCACCGGCGCACATCGGCTTCAACCAGGCGCCCTCTCGATCGTATCTCCACCGATTCTGGTCCACGGCCTCCAAGCGCATCCGAAGTCGCGCCTGACATTGGTTCAGCGCCGAGAACAGCAGCATGAATGTTGGCCCGCGCCCGCCTTCCTGCAGTCGCAGCGCAAAGACCACCAAGTGGTCTCCGTCCACCAGCAGATCGGCCGTCAGGTACTTCGCCTCCGCCAGCACCCCCGCCGGAAACCGGTAGCTCAGACCGTCATCCGCGGCCTCCGCAGCATACCAGCTTGCTCCCGCTATCGGCGCACCTTCATCCTCGCGTACCAGCCCGCCCACCATTCCCTCCGGGTCCAATTGCAGTGGCAACTTCGCATGCTCAGTCACTCGGTCTCTCCTCAGTCACAGGGCCACGCTCACGTTCCCCCCGCCGGCGCGTGACCCCTCTCTCACGGCACCCCTGCTCCACCCGAAATCGCAAGGGCGGCCGCCCGGCGGCCGCCCTTTTTCCTTTTCCCTTATCCCTCGCTCGGAGACTCAGAGAATCAGCCGCCGGCGCTCCTCGAACACAGGACTTGCATCGAGATAGATCCGAATCAGACTCATCACCTGGGAATACACCCGGAAGAACTCCGACAGCATCCCGAAGAGCTCCGCCTGGACGATCCCCGCCTCCCGCCCGATCTCGGCCGCCCGCCGATAGGCCCGCCGTCCTGCCTCCTCATAGTAGTCGCCGGGGTCCCGGAACGGAATCAGCAGATCCCCGAGCTGCATCATCACGGAGTCCTTCCGCGCCCAATCCCGCCTGATCTGCTCGAGACTCTCGGGAAAGATGCCGGTCATGAAAAGCGTGTAATCCCCGATGTGTCGCTGCACAGTCAGCGCATGCAGTTCCGCCGACACTCCGCTTGACTCTCCCGACATCAGCATCTCCGCCACATCCGCCAGGGGCCGTCCCCGCGCGTCCCGCAGCCGATAGAGCTGATCCACATGGAGGAAACGAGTCAGCAGGTCCTCTGCCAAGTACGACTTGAGACGAGCGTCCCGCGCCCGGGGCTCAGGAAACTCTCCATGCCGGAACGCCCATTGAGTAGCTTGCCTGAAGAGCGCCCGCAGGGGATGCTGCTCTGGAATCTGGCTCGTCACGGCGCTCGCCGCTCCTTTGTCTGGTGCCCGCGCGAGAGGTACGCTCCCGCCTCAGGCCACTCCAAAGGGAAGAGCAGAGCGAGACTCCCCGCCCTGCTCGTATGGGGCTGCCGAGGACACGCCGCAAGCTCCTGCTTTGCCTGCGGCCTGTCCCTATGCAACCGCCATCATCTTCCGAATGCTCTTCCCAATCTTCCGCTTCGCCCGCTGAAGCGCGTTGTCCACCGACTTCACTCGCCGGCGCAGCCCCTGCGCGATCTCCTGGTAGGACTTTCCCTCCAGATGTCCCCGCAGCACGGCCGATTCCAAGCCACTCAGATCGTGCCTGATCCGATGCCTGAGATCATCCGAGAATTGCTGTGTGATAACCAGCAGCTCCGGGTCCGCCTTATCGTTCTCCGCCAGCGTATCCAGCAGCGTCCGGTCGGAGTCCGAATCGAACAGACTGGCGTGAAGGGAAACGTACGAGTTGAGAGGGATGTGCTTCTGTCGGGTCGCCGCCTTGATCGCGGTGAAGATCTGCCGACTGATGCAGAGGTCAGCGAAAGCGCGAAACGGCAGCAACTTATCATTGCGGAAATCTCGGATCGCCTTGTACAGACCGATCATCCCCTCCTGAACGATGTCATCGTGATCGGCCCCAATTAGGAAGTACGAGCGAGCTTTGCCTTCAACTATGCCTCGGTATTTGCTGAGCAGGTGTTCTGTGGCTCGGCTGCTGCCGCCTTTCGCGTATCGCACCACTTCCTCGTCCATCATGCCGTGGAAACCCAGTGAAGTGTCTCGCATGCCCGTGTCAGGCATTACTGCCGCCTCCACCATCGATAGTCGCACTGCTTACGCGCGCGTAGCGCGATTCATTCGCCCGCCCCTACTCCCAGTTAGCACACCTCCTTTCCGCCCAGTTCATTGATACCGTCTCGGCCCCGCCAGGCATCCATCGAGCGGGCCCGCTCCCGAGCCCGTCCACTCGATTATACGGCAGCACCGACGTCCGCGTCAATACCGTGTCCACAGCCCAGGGGTGAAAAATGCGCGGATTTACTCACTTTTTCCCGCCTGGGGCACCCAAGTTCGCCTCAGGACATCCGCCGGGGCCGACCGCGGACCTCCACCTTACCTGAGACGCCAGCTGGTTCCCTCTGGGCGGTCCTCCAGCACGATTCCCAGCTCATCCAGCCCCGACCGCACTTCATCCGCGATCCCGTACTGGCCCGCTTCCCTCGCCTTTTCACGCATCTGCACGAGCAGTTGTATCAGTTCCGCCGCCAGCCCCTGCTCCACTTCCCCCTCCGCGAGGCTGAGCCCCAATGTCCCAGCCAGCCCCACGAGCGTGTCTCTCGCAGCAGCCAGCCGCGCCCGACCTTCCTCCGAAGGCGCGAAGCTCGCGCTCGCCTCCGCGCCCAGCCGGTTGGCCGCCCCCACCAGCCCGTGCAACGCCGCCAGCGCCCGCGCAGTGCTGAAATCATCGTCCATCGCATCGTGGAACTCGGCCTCCGCGACCTGCCGCGCCTCCTCGAGTTCGGCCAAGTTCGGCCCGCCCGTCTTCGGCCCCCGCCTAAATAGACGATCGCTCGTCTGCCTTCCGATGCGAAGCCGTTCTATCGCGCCCTGTGCCTGCTCCAGCGCAGTCTCAGTGAACGGAATGTCGCTCCGGTAGTGCGCGGCGATGTAGAAATAGCGCAGCACCGTCCCCCCGGCCCGATCGAGCACCTCCCGTAGCCCCACCACGTTGCCCGGCGACTTGCTCGTCTTCTCTT
>JAUVSA010000054.1 GCA_030597345.1 Bacillota bacterium | reverse complement strand
GATCCAGCGTCGCCCGGTCTTCCTCAGTGGAGACCACCTGCATCGCGCTCTCTTTCAGCTGATTAGCCTCCGCAACGTCAATGTCCAAAGCGTTCTTGATCGCCTCTGTGAAAGCATCGCCGGCGATGGGTATGGTACGGGTCAGCACGAACTCCCCGTCCTTCATGATCGTAATATCTGTGTAGGCCGCCCCGATTCCCAAGACGGCTACTACATCGCCTTCGGGGCGATGCTCGCCGTTGCCGGCCAGTATTCCACGCATGGAGGCAAAAGGTTGAATCTCCACAGCCAACGGCTCCAGGCCGGCCAGCTCGATTGTCTCTACTTGACTATCTACCATGTCTCGGGGTACGGCGACTAACATCACTCGCATCTGGCCGCCGGCAGCGGCAGTGCCGGGTCGCTCCAACACCTGGAATTCGACTACGCTGTCCTCCACGGGGAAGGATATGTAGTTCCGCGCCTCCCACTGGATGGACTTCCGCAGTTGTCGGTCTGACATCATAGGAAGAGGGACCTCTCGCACCACCACGGTGGGTCCTGCGATTCCCGCTGCCACCATCGTCCCTTCCACCTGGAGGGCATCCAGCAGCGAGCCGATGGCCTTCGCCACCGCCAGCGGATCCACAATCACGCCACCTCTGACCGCGTCCGGTGGCGTCTGCGCACTGCCAGCCTTGTGCAGCGCGAGTCCGTTCTTCCCCCCTCGCAGTTGCACCAACTTGATGGCGTTGCTGCCGATGTCGAGCCCAATGGAGGTATTGGTTGGCGTCAGCTTTGGTAAGAAGCCCATGGCATTTCAACTCCCCATGACTGCATTTCAGCCAGAGTCCTTGTCTTCGGTGCCTCGATGAACCGCTACTTCGTTGCGCTCCGAGAGCTGCTGCTTCGACGAGAAGTAGCTGCTCGACCGCAAGTCGATTGCGCCGGTTGCCTCTGGTAGCTGGCCGTTCGTCGCAAGCACATCTCCCATTGGGCGCGGCGTACTCCATTCTTCCACGATTCCTTCGGCCAGCAACTCAGTCACCGCCGTCAACGCCTCCATCGGCTCGAGCCCACTCTCCCGGATAATCGTGGCGACATCGCGCCGGGCGTCCACCAGCCGCAGCACCACCTGCGCCGGGAGCGTCAGTTCGTCGAAGCGTTCATTCACGGCAAATGCACACTGTCGGACGATCACGTGCATGTTGGGCATCTGCGACTCGACTCGCTCCCATTCGTCGAAGCGCTTCATCCCTTCGAGAATCAGCGCCTCGGTGCTCTCCTTTATGTTCCGCATCACCGGCTCATCCGTGCGCTCGAACGAGAACTCTCCCGTATTCCAACCCAGGATCCGGTAGACCAAGTCAGGTCCTCGTTCCCGCCGGGACACCGCGCGCCTCACCTGGCCGCCGGTGATGTACAAGGACGCGCTCTCATTGCCCCGCTGCACGGTCAGCCGGCCGGTCTTGTGGCCTACGTTGAGCATCTGCAGCAGCTCTGCAAAGCTCACATCTTCGAATGTCCCGATCAGTGCCATCTTTCTGACATCCGGTCCGCTAGACGACCCCGGCCTTCTGCTTCTCAGAGAGATTCGCCAGTACCAGCGTGCAGATTGCGTTGAGGGCGTCGAACACTCCATCGCCGTGGATTGCAGTCGCCTCGAAGCTCGGCACCTGCCGAGGGTTCACGATATACTGTAGATACTCTACGGGAGCGATGTTGGGCAAGTCCCGCTTGTTATACTGAACGACATAGGGCGTAGTCTCCAAGCTGTAGCCGTATGCGGAAAGGTTAGCCATGAGATTGCGAAAGCTCTCCAGGTTCTCCCGTGCCTTCTCCCACTGCGAATCGCAGACGAAGATCACTCCGTCCACGCCCCGCAGGACCAGCTTGCGAGTCGAGTTGTACATTACCTGTCCGGGCACCGTGTAGAGCTGGAACTTCGTCCGGAAGCCATGTACTTGTGATGCCTCCAGCGGCAGGAAGTCAAAGAAGAGCGTTCGTTCTCCCGGGGTCGCCAGCGACACCATGTTCCCCCGCTTGTCGGCCATCGTGTGCTGATGGATGTGCTGCAAATTCGTCGTCTTGCCGCACATCCCGGCCCCGTAGTAGACGACCTTGCAGCTAATCTCCTTCAGCGCGTAGTTTATCGAAGCCATTGTCTGGGGGGTCCTTTCTCGATCCTGTCAGCTCCGAAACCTACACCTTGGCGAACACTACGCGCTCTGACTGGTCCATCCCTGCCCAGGTCGGCGGCGAGGGCTCCGGCAAGGCAAGCGTTTCCGCAGGCAAGCGCGGAACGATCAGCTCGAGGGGCAGTGGCACCGACTCGCTCTTCTCGATCGCATCATCCTGCTCCGCCAGAGCCTTCCTTGCCCGGTCCGGCAACCACTGGCGGATCTGCGCCAGACTCACCAGAACCTGAGCCTCCTTCAGCTGCGGTAGGATAACGTCCAGCGGTATCGACACGACCTGCGTGTCCTCTATCTCCTGCGCCTTCGCCGTCAACAGCTCCTGTGGCATCTGTGCCAACATCGCGCGTATGGGTAACTCTACTGATCCCTCCAGCCCGGCATGAGGTCGAGTAGTATCGAGCATGCTTATTGTTGTGGCGTCCCCGGAGTCTTCAGAACCGCCCGCCTGCTCCGACCCCGCCCATATGACCAGCTCCGAATCGCCGCCCACCACTATACCTGCCGCAGACTTCACCGCCGGACTGTCCGCGAAGCGGCGAGACTGCTTGGCCCGAACAGGTCGAAGCGGCAGGAAGATCCGCACTGGATACCACACCATCAATGAGAACAGCACGGCGCACATTCTGGGCGGCAGCTTGGACATCTGCTGGATCATCGTGGGAACGTCGCCCTCGCCCCGCATCGCCGCAAGCCCCAGCCCCGCGCCCGCACTCAGTATCAGGCGCACCGCTGCCAGGCCGACGATGGCCGCTACCCACCCCGAAAATGAGATCCGACGGCGCCAGGCATAGACCGCACTCCCGAAGATCACCGCCTCCAGCCCCCAGAGAGTAGGCTCGGACAACCCCAATGCAGGCGCCGCCTGCACGTTGGTCAGTTGCATGCAGAGCACGAGGCCCGCGATGAATGCGATCACCATAGAGAAGGCGCTGATAGCGGTGAACTCTGTCCGCATCGCTGCCCAATCCGGGCGGCACGAGTCGCAGTATTCCGCGGCTCACATCGGGGGAAGGCCGTCCGAAACGGCCGGCCGCCAATGTCCGCAGATCCTCCGCCACGAGCCCGTGCTGCCGCAAAAGCTAGTGACTTATTCCATATTTGTCTGGGAACCTACCATCGGGCGTGTGACGCTGCCGAACGGCGCGAAGTTGAGCAAAGCTGACATGAAGAAGGCCCCTTTCGAAAGGGGCCATTCGAGGCCTGCAGACATCTCTCCGTGCTGCTCGCGACTAAGGCAGATACTGCCGCCTTGCCTGCACTTTGCCGTCCACCAAGATGCGCGCAGTCGTGGCACTCACAACCGTTATCTTCTGTGGCGGGATTCTCTCCCCGGGGCGGTGCCGGCCCTCGTAGATCCGCCGACTGCCACGCTCGTCAACGATCTCGATTACTACCTCTCGCTCCCCCTCTGCCTCTTCGTCGCCGGGGGCAGCAAAGTTCAGCGTGTACTCTCGCCCCTCTCCCGGTTCCGTACGCGTCGAAAGGACAGAACCCAATGGCGTGCTCAGCTCTGGCCCCAAACTCACCACCAGATCCACCGCCGTATCTCGGACCACCCGCGCCCCGGCCGCTGGGAGTGTGCTTGTCACGTAGTCCTTCGGCACGCTTTCGTCGTAGGCCTCTCGCACCGTACCGCCTGTCAGGCCTGCCGCCTCCAGATTCCGGTGCGCCTGCGTCACCGACATCCGCGTCACCTCCGGAACCACCACGTGGCTTGGCCCCACGCTGAGCACGACCTTGATGACAGTCTCCGGCTGAGCCTCCACGTTCGCTGTTGGAACTTGACTCAGCACGCACCCCGCGGTCACGTTCTCGCTGGGCCTACTGCCGACCTCCCGATACTCCAGTCCAAGTTCGGCCGCAAGGTCTCTCGCCCTGGCCGACCGCATTCCCTCCAGGTCCGGGACGCGGACCATTGTAGCTCGCCCTCGCGCGCCCGACCAGAGAGTGAGTCCAACCACCACTCCGGCCACCAGAACCACTCCCAGAGCCAGCCACAGGCCGCGGCGCCTGATCCACCGTCCAGTTCCCGACAGCGCGAACGCAAGCTGCCGCCCCCGTGCCCACGGCCAGGCGGCGTCCCCGGCCTCTTCCGTGCTTGGGCAGGCGCCCAAATAGCTGAGCAGCTCCCTCGCAGACGCAAACCGTCGAGAAAGATCCTTTTCGAGGCAGTGTGCCACTACCGAGTCCACCTCCGCAGGGATGCCCGGTCGCAGCTCGGACACCCGTGGCGGGCGGTCGTAAATGTGTCTGTGCAGAATGGCCAGCTTATCCGCTCCGTCGAACGGCGTCCGGCCTGTCAGGATTTCGAACAACGTCGCCCCCAGGGAGTACAGGTCGCCCTGCGGCCCCACCGCATCGCCGCGGGCCTGTTCCGGCGAGATGTATTGGACTGACCCCACGATTGCGGTCGTGTCGGATTGCCCTGCGGCAGAGGCCGCCCGCGCGATCCCGAAGTCGCTTACCTTGACCTGGCCCTCGCGGCCCAGCAGTATGTTGTGGGGCTTGATGTCGCGGTGGATAACTCCTGCCGCGTGCGCCGCCTCCAGGGCTTCCGCTGTCTCCGCCGCGATGCGCAGAGCCTCCGCCAAAGGCAGTGTCCCCTCTCGTCGGAGCCGGTCCTTCAGGCTCTCCCCCTCCACATACTCCATTACGATATAATGAAATGGCCCATCGCTTCCCGTATCGTAGACGCCGGCGATATGCTCGTGGGTCACCCCCGCCGCGGCTCGGGCCTCCCGACGAAACCGACTCAGAAACGCCGCGTCGCTTGCGAGCTCAGGGCGCATTACCTTGATCGCCACCACCCGTCCCAGCACCCGATCCCGTCCCCGGTAGGCGATCGCCATCCCCCCTTCGCCGATCTTCTCGATGACCTCATAACGATCGTTCAGCACCTGGCCGACTATTGGCACGGAGGTCCCCTGTGTCACCGCAGTCTCACCCCCTCCGCCGCAGGCGGGATCATTCGCGGAATCCTCGCCACAACAGCACCGCCATTGCCACCCCCAGCAACATCACCGAGGTCACCACAAGTAGATTGGCGATAGACGGGGACATTGGTGGCCGCGGCACAAACACCGCCGCAATGAAGAGGATGACCCCGCCCCCCACAAGTAGCACGGCCAGACCGACGTCACGCCCTCGGCGCCGCGCCCTCTGATAGGCCGCTCCCAGGACCCATAACAGCAGTGTTGCTGCCAGACCTATACGCCACCACCGCACTGCGTCGCCACCTCAGCTTTCGGGACTCGCGGGTCTGGTCGAGCGTCACAGACCGGGATACAGCAACTGCCCGTCGCTCTCCGGCTGCCGCTCGTCCTCGGCTCTCTGCCGCAGCTCCCGCTGCTCCGCTCGCGTCCAGTGTCGTCTATCCCCAGAGGAATAGACCCGAATCGCTCCCAGTGGTTCCACCGGACACACCCACTCGCAGATACCACAACCCACGCAGATGTCCTCATGCACCACAGGTCGCGGGATGCCCTCGACTTCTTTCTGAGAGATCGCGTCATAGGAACACGCTTCGTCGCAGACCAAGCACTGTCGATCTGCCGCCCAAGCAATACAGGTGCTTCGGTCGAGAGAGGCAGTTCCCAAGTACAGGTGCGACTTCTCCTCCACCGTGAAGGGCTCCAATGCTCGCGTCGGGCAGACCGCTCCGCACAATTCGCAGGGCTGAATACACGGACCCATGCGCGGCACGATAATCGGTGTGCCCAGAGCCTCCAGTCCGCCCTCTCCGAAGGCGGGCTGAAGCGCATTCATCTGACACACCTTCATGCATTCGCCACAGCGCACGCAGGCCGTCACGAACTCGTCCTCCGCAAGCGCTCCCGGCGGCCGGATCAGCCGCGCGGAGGAGACCTTCAGCACCTTCTCCGTGGCCTGGGTCCGCATCGCTCCCCAACCCACCTTGGGCAGCACCACCGCCGCCAGGCCAACCCCTGCCGCAGAGAGCAGCCGCCTTCGGTCGAGCTGCAGTTCGTCCGTGCGGTCAGTATCCCGATGTCCGATAGTCACCGAAATGGCTTTCTCCGGACAGATCGCAATGCAGCTGTAGCACCCGATGCACTCGGGCCCCGAATACTGGTGCGGGTCCTCGGAGATCGCTCCCATCTTGCACTCGCTCACACACCGCATGCAGCCGGTGCACTTCGCG
This sequence comes from Bacillota bacterium, assembly GCA_030597345.1. GTDB lineage: Bacteria > Armatimonadota > Hebobacteria > Hebobacterales > Hebobacteraceae > JAUVSA01. The sequence continues at coordinate 3,599 of JAUVSA010000054.1, read as the reverse complement.
GAAACAGCCAGCCGCACCGGCGAGGCCTTTCCTGCCAGCCCCAGCAATGCGCCGAGCGGACAGAGGTTCCGACACCAAAACCGCCTGGCGTACCCCCCCAACGCCACCACTCCGACGAATGTGGCGAAGGCAAGCAGCGACAACCGAAAGTGAACCGGCCCATCCCTCGCCACCAAGCTCAGCCCTGTTTGCACGGGAATCAGTGCGCGATCGAGTGCCGGGTGTTCCTCCACGAGTGGTGTGTAGCTCCAGGACGTCACCGTATCGCGCGTCATCTGCACCGCCCACTGGGCGGCGGGGAGGCCTACTAAGGTGAATGTCCGCGTCAGCATCGCTATCGGGTCCATCACGTAGACGGCCGACAGGCCTACCGTCTGTGTGAGTCCCAGTTCGGCGGCCGACCGGTGGGCGGCCGGCACGAGCATGGTCACCACCAGCGCGATCAGCACGTAGAACTTCACCGTCCTCCAACGCGGCGCCTGGGACGGATGTCGGCCCTTGACGCGGAATAGCCTTTCGCAAATGTCAATCGTTGTGCCCATCGGGCAGATCCAGCCGCAGAAAACCCGTCCCAGGAAGAGGCTGAGTATCAGCAGAGGGAGGGCATACCAGACGAGGGGAACGATCAGCTTCCGCAGCGACACCATCGCGGACAGCGCAATGAGCGGATCCCCCCGCAGGAATAGGTCCACCGGAATCGGCGACCTGAGTGGGAACGCCGCGAACGCGAAGAGCAACACAAAGGCGGCGAAGAAGAAGAGCTGCGACATTCGTCGCAGCCCGCGCAGTCGCCTAGACATTCCTGATCCTGATCCGCCCCAGGTCGATCTCTCCCACACCCATGTCCTTTGCACGTGTCAAATGGCCCACCTGCTGTGCTTGTCGCCCGAGCAGCGTAGCCCCGTAGGCGTCCACCGCAAGGGGATCGATTCCCGCTACCACTATACCCTTGGCTTCGGTGCGCCCGGGTCCCTTGGGACCATTGCTCAACAGAACTCGCGTCGCGTCGAGGATCACCAGGTCGGGCCGGAACTCCGCCGCGTAGTCTGCAATGCACTGGTCCAGATTGCTGCGGTGCCACGCTCCTCGGTCCAACACCGTCCCCATCAGATTCTTGCAGCCCAGCGTCACTCCAGTCGCACTGTGCACCTTCGCAATCGGGACATTGATGAAGACGTCAGCCCGACGCAGATCCCGCAGCGCTTCCACCGATTTCAGCACCTTCGCACCGCGCAGATTCACGCGTTCATACAACGCCGGCGACGATGCCAGATTCACTCGCGCTCCAGCGCCCTTGGCCGCCGGCCCTATTCCGGTCATTCTAAGGAGCAGCGCCTCCGGGCCATCCACTGGATGATCCGTGACCTTCACCTCGCGCGCACCCGCCTGCTTGCAGAGTCGCACGATCTCTGCCACCACCTCTGGATTCGTCGTCGCCGCCTGCTCCGGCTTCCGGGCCCATGCTACGTTGGGCTTGATGAGCACCCTTGCCCCGCGCTTGACGAACTTGCCGATGCCCCCCATTGCTCCCACCGCGGCGCGCACCAGCTCCGCTGGGCCCTTTCGAGAAGCTACCGCAATCGTCGGCCCCGAAGCGGCCGCCGCCGCCTGTTCTCCCAACAGTCCATCCACCCCGCTCAAGGCGTAGGTGGCCAGACCGGCGCGCAGCGCGCGCCGGATGAAGTCCCGTCGAGTCATGTCGTGCTTGCTCATTCCCGTGCACCTGTCCGTGTGCGGTCCCCGGGTGCAATGCTACCCCGCATCGCCAGCCGCGACACAGATCTGACTGTCACCTCTCGGCACAGGGCCTGACCCGGCGAGCGTTCAGGGCGTTTCAGGCTCCGGTGGGGAGGGCACACCCTCCTCTCGTACCGTTTCCTCGCCGGCGCCTTCCTGGAGCGCCTCCAGCTCCCTCTGACGCTCCAGCTCGGCCTCTCGGTACTCGTCCAGCCATCTCTGCTCGCCCGCAGCCCGATCTTCCTCGCCCAACCGCTCGTAGATCCCCTGGAGCTGCGTGTGCACCCCCGGTAAGTCGCTGGCGCCGCTCGCTATCTCGTACCAATCCAACGCTTCCTCTACATCGTCCAGCCGCTCGTAGCATTGCCCCAAGCTGATCGAGATCAGGGCCCTCCCCCCGGGCATCTCCCCACCATTGCGGGCCACCATGTCGTAGCTTGACAGGTAGGCTCCGATTGCCTCCTCCCACTCGTCCCGCGCCTCGAGGAGCGTCGCCAGCTCGTAGAACACCGTCGCCGCCGCCAGTCCCTTCTGTTGCCCAGGCCCAACAGCGGCCTCTTGGAGAAGGGCGATCGCTTCCTCTTCCTTACCCTCCTGCAGCGCCTGCCAGGCCATCATCTCCTGGCTGACGATCTCGATCTCCGCCTTCTCCCTCAGCTCCTGGTGGTAGTCAGCCCAAGCCCGATCCTGTTTCTCCTGCACCAGGCGCAGAAGCAGCTCTTGCTTTCTGCTGTCGAAGTCCTCGGGCAGCTCTCGCTCCAGCTTCTCCATTCGCACGATGACATATCCCCAGGGGAGCTTGATCGGGTCGCTGACCTCATCCGGCGCCAACGCGAAAACCGCCTCCTCCCACTCCGGCACCATCATCCCGCGGCTGACCGCCTCAATCACCCCGCCACTCTCCGCCGCCTCAGGGGCATCCGACTCCTTTCCCGCCAGGTCGGCGAAGTCTTCTCCGCTCCGGGCCTGCGCGGCCAGTGCCTCGGCCCGTGCCAGCGCCTCCTCTTCCGTTCGCTCCGGCTTGCCGTCTGGGCCTAGCCGGACCTGAATCTCGCGTACGGTCGCCCGATCGTATCTCGCCAAGAGATCCTGGTCTGTAGCGGTGATCGATCCCACCCTCTTCTGTCTCAGCTTGGTGATGAGCAGCTCCCGCTGCAAGGCGTCTGAATCCTCCAGCACCCGCTCTGTCATCCAGTCGCTAAACCACCTCTCGCTTACCTTCTCCCGGTACTTCCCCTCCACGCTCGCCACCAGCTGAGCCAACCGCTGTTCGAATTCCTCTGGACTGAACTGCCCCTTCAGCCGCGCCACCTCCTCGTCGGCCATCTGCTGAGCTTTCGCCTTCACCTCGCTCCGCGACACCGACAGCATCTCCGCTCCCGCCTCCTGCACCAGCAGCTCCTCAGACACCGCTTGCTCCATTGCGCCCAGTCGATACGGCCATATCTGATCGAATGAGATGCTCTGCCCTAGCGAGGCGTAGATCGACAAGAGCTGGCCCGCCATCCGCTCGAACTGGCGCGCCACCTGTCCGCTGGTTACCGGCTGCCCGTTCACCTTGGCGACGACCTCGCGCGCGGCATCCTCGGCAGCCGGCCGACCCCCCCCCTGCCCGCCGAAACGGGGCACGAACACTAGTGGCAGACCTACGATGAAGGCCCCCGCCGTGATGTACACGACAATTCGCAGCTGACGTGACATCCGTCGCTGCATCGCTCGAATAGACATCTGTTACCTTCCCGTGCTGTCGGTTCTAAACATCGTCGCGGTGAACATCAGAAAAGGCATAGACTCCGTAGGGCAGGAGCTTGCTCCTGCCAGAGAACATGGCACAAGCAAGCTGGTGCCCTACGGGAGGGACT
>JAUVSA010000203.1 GCA_030597345.1 Bacillota bacterium | reverse complement strand
TCGTGGGCATCCAACGCTACCTTCGACAGCCGATCGAGATGGGTGGTGGTGGTGACGACGAGTACTACGGCGGAACCCGCAACTACATCGACGCCGGCGTCCGCCTCGCGGTCCGACCGTGGACCGGAGACGGCAAGGAGATCATCTGCAGCATCAGCCCGGAGGTGTCAACCCTGTCCGCCCTCGATCCCGTCACCGGACTGCCGGAGAAGATCACGCGCACCGCAGACACTATGGTTCGCGTGCGGGACGGTCAGACCATCGTGATCGGCGGCCTGCGGCAAGAGGAGGAGCGGACCATCCGCACCAAGGTGCCGCTGCTGGGCGACCTGCCGTTAGTCGGCTCCCTGTTCCGGTCCACCAATTCGTTCACCGCCCGCACCGATCTGGTCATCTTCATCACACCCCGGGTGCTCTCTCGCACGGGCCACCTACCGGCCGAGGAAGAGCAGCAGCTCCGCGAGCGGTTCCTGGAGGCCGAGTGAGACCATGGCGCGTCTAGTCCCCGCTATCTTGCTCCTGGTGGTGCTCGCCGCCTCGCCCGCGGCCGCGCAGCGCGGGGAGGTCTACTGCAACATCACCGAGATCACCGCCGAGCAGCTCAGCAATGGGGTCAAGGTGACGATTCAGGCCGACGGCGAGCTGAACTGGTATCTGGACTGGGAGCAGGTGATCCAGCAAGGCGGATTGACGCCGGCGGAGAACGAGTGGGGCCATGAGATAACCGAGCGGTTTCGGCGTCTGCCGTTCCGGATCTGGAACGCGCGCTCCAAGCTGGGGACGGGGTTCATCCCGATCAACAAGTATCCCATCAGCCATATCGAGATCTACATTCCCGAATGGGCGCACGAGGGCGTGGGACTCGAGATACATGTGGTCAACTACCTTGGCGCGGTCACCGGCGAAGGGGGCCTCCGAAGATACCGCGGGGACTTCGATTGGCGGGCCAGCGAGGATTCGAGTGCCATCATGATCCTCTGGGAGTCCGACCGGTTCCCGCCGCCGGAGCCACCGAAGACGCCCGAGGATCTGCCTGAGGAGCTTGATGTGACGGAGCAGGAAGGTCTCCTCACCCTTCGCGCGATCAACGCCAAGGTGCAGGATGTCACGAATGCCATTGCCCGCGAGGCAGGATTCCCGGTGATGGCGCCGGCCGACGGGGATCTCCGGGTGAGCCTGTGCCTGGATGACATCTCGCCGGAGAGGGCGCTCGAGGCCATCGCCATGGGGTGCGGCTTGTGCGCGCGGGCCGGTCCGGATGGTGGCTGGGTCGTGGCGAGCCCGACCGGAACTGCCGGCGGCTACGCCGCCTCAGGCTCCCGACGCGTCCCTCTTCGCTACCTGCGCGCGCTCGATGCAGTGGACCTGCTGCCCAACTTCCTGTTGGAGTACCTGCACCCCGACGAGGAGAGCAATGCCATCATCGTCACCGGCCCGGAGTTCCTGCTCGATCGCGTGGAGGAAGATCTTAGGAAGCTCGACATCCCGGCGCGCGAGATCTCCGTGGAAGTGGTCGCCGTCGAGTACTCCAGTGGCGAGGACATGTCTCGCGCCCTGAGGCTGGAGCGCTTCGTGGACGACTTCGCCGCCGGCCTCGACTCCCTCACCGGCGGCCTCCGTTTCCTCTGGCTTGAGAGCTTGCCCGACGGCTGGGACCTCCTGCTGGACAGCCTGGAGGTGCAAACCTCCACCCGGCTTCGATCCCGTTTCCGCGTCCGCGTGCTCAACAGTCATCAGGCCGTTATCGGAGCCGGCCAGCAGCGCTTCGTCATCCTCGAACGCGCCCGCGGAGAGATCTTCGAGGCCAACCTCGAACCGATCTGGACAGACAGCTTCATCTCCGTCCAGCCTCTGGTCGGAGACGGCGACGATGTGCTCTTGAGCTTTGGGGTCGTAATACGCAGCCTCCGGGGCACTGATCCCAAGACCGGCCTGCCGATCGTCTCCCTGCGCAGAGCCAATGGGACAATCCGCGTGCGCGATGGCGAGACCGTTGTGCTCGCGGGCCTGCGCGTGGAGGAGGAGGATCGGCGAGACCGCGCCCTTCCGGGTCTCGGCGCTCTTCCCATCGTGGGCGGCCTCTTCCGAGCCCCCGAACGCTCTCGCACCGAGACTCGACTTGCCTTCTTCCTGACTCCCCATATCATCCGCCGCTCCCTTGCCGAAAGAGGAGAAGCCAGCCATGCCCAAACCCAAACACTCTGACCGCGTCCGTTCTCCGTTGGACAGGAGCTTGCCCCCGTCACACAAGAGCACTCTGGCAGGACCAGGGTCCCTTCGGCTTGCCCGCCGGAGGCGGGCAAGCTCAGGACAGGCCTGCCCAACGGGCGCTCGAGCTTACTCATATCTGAAGGGTAAGATGTTCAGAGGCTTCCCTCACCTGCTGTGTCTCGTTGCTGCACTGGCATTGCTCCTGGCCTGGGCCGCGCACCCCGCCCTCGCCCGAGTCTACTGCAACATCACCGACATCGAGGTCAAGCAGCTGCGCAACGGGGTGCAGATCACCGTGAAGGCTGACGGGATCCTGAGTTACCCCCACAGCGACAGGGACGGGAGTCGCTTCGAAGCCGAGTTCGGGAATGCTCGCAACGAGACCGGGAAGAACTTCATCGACGTCAACAAGTTCCCCGTGAGCCACATCGAGCTGAGCACGCCACAGGATGCGGAGGAGGGCGTCGGCGTGGCCCTCGTCATCGTGATGGTCGAGCGCTCGCCGGTCAACTGGCGAATGAGCACCGACCGACAGAGCTTCATCATCACCGTGCGCAGCAGCCGCACCCTGGAGGGAGTCGAGGAGGAGGAAGAGGAGGGCGAGGAAGAGGAGGAGGAAGGGAAGGAGCTCTCCGTCGAGGTCACTGATGGCTTGGTATCCGTCACCGCAATCAAGGCCGACCTCCACGAGGTCCTGGGAGAGATCGCCGAGAAGACCGGCGCCAACCGGGCGGTGGACGACGCGATCAAGGGGGAGGCCAATCTCCACCTGAGCGATCTACCGGTGGAGGCGGCGCTGCGGTCCATTGCCAGCGCCTTCGGCCTCGCGCTGAGTGAGGTGGACGAGGTCTATATGTTCAGCCGCGGGGTGCCCCAGGACCTGGCCGCCTATCGCCTCAGCGGCACCGCCTCCTTCCCCCTCCGCTACATCCGCGCCAAGGATGCCTCCGGCCTCCTGCCAACCTTCCTCTACAGTTATCTGCACGTGAACGAGGAGCAGAACGCGATAGTCGTCACCGCCCCCAAGCAGATGCTCGACAAGATAGAGAGCGACCTGCGGGCGGTTGATATTGCGCCCCCACAGATACTCATTGAAGCCCTCGCCGTCGAGTTCACCAACACGGAGGATCTCGACAAGGTTATCCGCATGTTCCGCGGTGACGTCACCGGCCGAACGACGGGATACGAAGATGAGGACTATTGGGAGCCCGGGTATCCCGAGTACTGGCTGGAGTCCGACTCCCGCGCCGGCGCACTCGCCTACTCCAACATCGGGGAGCTGCCCTATGACTTCGAGTCCCGCATCCGTGCCCTGGAGACCGCCCAGCAGGCGCGCATCCGGGCCGCGCCCCGCATGGCGGTCATCAACGGGCATTCCGCCAACATCTTCATCGGGGTCCGGCGCTTCATAAAGGTCGAGTACATTTCCTACGGCCAGACGACTGAGAAGATCCAGGGAGTGGACGTCGGCGTCAGACTCAACGTTACCCCCCTCACCGGCGGCGGAGGTGAAATCACCCTCAGCATAGGCTCCAAGATCAGCAACATCTCCGAGCTCGACCCCCAGACCGGTCTCCCCGTGCTGAGCACCCGCGAGACCTCCACCACGGTCCGCGTCAAGGACGGCGAGACGGTCATGATCGGCGGCCTCACTCAGCGCCAGAGTGAGGAACGGATCACCAAGATCCCGCTGCTCGGCGATCTGCCCATCATCGGCGGCCTCTTCCGGAGCCGGCGCCGCAGCAACGTCAGCTCCGAGCTGGTGGTCTTCATCACGCCCCACATCCTCACCCCCGAAGGTCGCCTCGCCGATGAAGCTCAGGAGCGGGAGATACGGGAGCGCTTCGGAGTTTCGGATACCACGGGCTAGTGCCCACACACCTGTAAGTGGCCAGACACCTAAGTGGCCAGCACCTGATGAAAATGGAAGCAGCAGGCGCAGATCGGCGCCTGCTGCTTCGAATCCTGCGTGAAGAGTGCGGCTTAGCCGCGCTGCGCGCGCTTCGCTTGCTGAACCAACTGCCGCACTCGCTGGCCGCCCTTGCGGCCGATGCGCTCGTAGAACTTCGGCCC